>NZ_JBMVJC010000004.1:0-102059 GCF_049893385.1 Streptococcus sp. VTCC 12905
TCCACGATTTGGCAGGGCGTAGTCAAGCGAGACGGAGAGGACTGACTGCTTATCAAGAAGTACTTTATCAATCATTTCCTGCTTGAGTTCTGTAGAATAATAGGTATTCTTTCCTTTCTTGACAATGTTTATTCCATACCTATCGATCAGTCGAAGCATATATTGGATAACAGATTCTGCAATATTAAACTGTTTTGACAAGTTCTTGATAGACTGACCACTTTGACGTAGTTCATAGATTTCGATTTTGTCTTCATAGCTCAATTTCATAAAAATAGCACCCCAAAAGTTAGATTTTTTCTGTCTAACTTTTGGGGTGCGGTTCAATTTTACTGCAGCTCTTTTTTAAATGTGTCATCGTATTGTCTGTCTAATTCTTCCATCGTTTCATAAATGGGTTTGGGAATCATAAGGACTTGAGGATCCAGATAGACCATTCCATAGCTTGGATCAATGCATTCTTCTCAGTATTCTAAATGTTTCTTGTCGATGTATGATTCCGAATCTGTGACTTCGATCCCTCCTTCGGCTTGAACAGAATACCAGTAAAGGTATTCACATCCATCTAGTATTTCACGGAAAATTGTTTCGACATACATTTTTTCATTTTCGAGTGTCAATAATGTGTCTTTCATGTGATTGTTGAGAAAGGCCATCCATTCGTCTACTTTTGCAGTCTTACCCTCTTTTACACGAAAACGAGATAATTCAACATTTAATTTCAACTTCGTTTTCACCTTTTAAAAGCCCAGTCGGTTAGACAAGGCTTTGTGATATGATTTATTGTTTACCAGTACGTTCAGGTCTCCAGAAGTCTGTAACAGCTCCTTTAGAGGCTGATGACACTGTATGGGCATATTTCCCGAGCACGCCACGAGAGTAGAGTGGTGGAATCACTGTTGTTTGCTTGCGTTCTTCAATTTCTTGATCAGACACATGCATGGTGATTTCTTTTGTATCCTGATCAACTGTTACCAAATCGCCAGTGCGGAGGAAGGCGATTGGGCCACCATCCTGAGCTTCAGGAGCGATATGACCAACAACCAGCCCATAGGTGCCGCCAGAGAAACGACCGTCTGTTAGTAGGGCTACCTTGTCACCTTGGCCTTTTCCGACAATAATAGAAGAAAGGGACAGCATTTCAGGCATACCAGGTCCACCTTTTGGACCAACATAACGGACAACGACCACATCTCCGTCGACAATTTCATCGGTCAATACAGCCTCAATTGCTTCTTCTTCGGAATTAAAGACTTTCGCAGGTCCAGTGTGATTACGTACTTTTACACCAGAAACTTTAGCGACAGCACCTTCAGGAGCTAGGTTTCCTTTGAGGATAATCAGTGGTCCATCAGCACGTTTTGGATTTTCAAGCGGCATGATGACATCTTGACCGGGTGTCAAATCGGCAAAATTTTCCAAGTTTTCAGCCACTGTTTTACCAGTACATGTGATGCGGTCACCATGAAGAAAACCGTTCTTCAACAAGTATTTCATAACGGCAGGTACGCCACCAACGTTATATAAATCTTGGAAGACATATTTACCAGATGGTTTTAAGTCTGCCAAATGAGGTACTCGTTCTTGGAAATCGTTGAAATCTTCAAGAGTTAGATCGACATTTGCGGCATGAGCAATAGCAAGGAGATGGAGGGTGGCGTTGGTTGAGCCCCCTAGAGCCATCGTAACAGTTATCGCATCTTCAAAAGCTTCACGTGTCATAATGTCAGATGGTTTGAGTCCGAGTTCTAACATACGAACAACTGCACGACCAGCTTCTTCGATGTCAGCCTTTTTCTCAGGAGATTCCGCTGGATGAGATGAGGAACCCGGGATAGACATACCTAAAACTTCGATGGCTGTTGCCATTGTATTAGCAGTGTACATACCGCCACAACCACCAGGTCCAGGACATGCATTGCATTCAATTTCGCGGACTTCCTCCGCGGTTAGATCTCCGTGGTTCCACTTACCAATTCCCTCAAAAACTGAAACGAGATCAATATCTTTGCCATTTAATTTTCCTGGAGCAATGGTTCCACCATAGGCGAATATTGCAGGAATATCCATATTGGCAATTGCAATCATAGAGCCAGGCATGTTCTTATCGCATCCACCGATTGCTACAAAGGCATCTACGTTATGTCCACCCATTGCAGCTTCAATAGAGTCAGCAATGATATCACGTGACGTGAGTGAGTAGCGCATGCCGGGTGTTCCCATAGCAATCCCGTCAGCAACGGTAATGGTTCCATATTGGACAGGCCAAGCGCCAGCATCTTTTACACCTTTTTTAGCTAATTTTCCAAAGTCATGTAGATGGATATTACAGGGTGTATTTTCAGCCCAACTTGAAATAACCCCTATGATAGGTTTTTCAAAACTATCATCAGTCATTCCAGTTGCACGAAGCATAGCTCGGTTAGGTGATTTGACCATCGAATCGTAGACAGAACTACGGTGACGGAGATTTTTTAGTGTGTCTTTTTCGGTCATTACTCTTCTCCCTATCTTATTTTACCCATTATATCACAGAAATAGCGGAATCGATAAGAGAATGGATAAAGAAATGTAAATTTCTGAATATTCTGTAAAAACAACCCTCGATGAAATACAAAAAAGATAGATGGTTTATACCAAATGTCTTAAAAGTCGGTGTGTCAGTTGAGCTGTCAATTTTTGACGAGTTCTTCTTGTGTCACTGATGAATAGTGTGATGAGTGAAAGTGCCAGGAAACCAGCACCAACATACCAGTAAGGTTGATCTAAGGTGGTTGAGCGACCGGATAGATTTATGATACCTCGGAAGAGACATCCGGCTGTAATGGTAGCAATGCCTGAGTTCCACAAGTTATAAGTCATTCGTGATAAGTTGGGCTTGACTTGCAGAAGGCCCAATAGCAGAATGCCTCCCACTAAAGTTGCGCAGAACATATAGTGCATAAAGACTGAAACTTCCCCATAACTAAGGCTCTCGTAAATACGACTGAAGATGAATAGGAAGGCTGCCATAGCTAAGTAGGAGATAAATGTTCTTGAGAATCTCGTTGTTGAATTAGTAACCGATGTAGACAATATCGCTCACCGCCCTTTCTGAAATAGTGTTTCCGTTTGTTGTTGGATTGTTAATAACTTGACCATTGAAATAAAGGGTTGATGAGCCACCACCATCAAGGTTATAGGCAGTAGTTGCGCCGTACTCTTTCATAATTTCAGCCATTTGATAAAGTGACAATCCTTCGCTTTCGGTAGTTCGTCCATCAGCGACAACGATGATATAGTGGTTTTCGTCAATGATTCCAATAGCAGTACGCGGGTTGGAGGCCATTGCGCGTCCGACTTCAGTAGAAGTATCTACGACGATTTCACCATCTTCAACCAACGAAGGGCCAAAAGCTAGTAAGTTGACAACACCCTTGTCAATTAATTCTTGTGCAGTAACCTCGTCCTCGTAGACGATTTCAAATGAGCCGTCTGCATAGATTGCAAGGTCGCCATAAGAGGAATTGTCGCGGACTGTATCGCGGTAAAGGACACCATTTTTGATAACGTAACCTGTTGAATTTGCCCCGTAATAGTCCCCGTTAATCGCCAAAATGGCATTGTTTGCTGCGGCTGTTTCAGAGGTTTTAGCCGTTATGTTGGTTCCATATGTATTTTGAGCAAGAGCTGTTTTCAAATATTCAGCAGAACTAACTTGAATATCTGCGACGTAAGCGGTTGTGTTATTTATAGTGATTGTCTCTAGATTAATCTGGATATTGTCATCTGAGTAGCTCGTATCGGTTGTAGATACATTGGTTGCAATTGTTGCAGCAGTAGATGATGATACGGTGGTAGTATTTTGACTACCCGTAGTAGTATTGCTTGCTGAGACAGTTGAGATGGCTTCGGAAATCACAAAGGTTTTTAACATGGAATAAGTAAATCCTCCTGTTAAGAGCATTCCGAAGATAGTAGCGTAGGCAAATGGCTTTTTAAGCAATTTCATGTGATAATGATTTCCTTTCTTTAAAAATAATATTCTTTTGAATAAACCAAGATACTAGAAATAGAAGGAGTCCAACTGCTAATTTAACCAGATAAAGGTTTAGACCTAACAGTTGATTGAATAAGTAAAGGGGAGTAGTATCGCATAAGAAGAGAATGAATGCGAGTGTGAAATAGCCTACTCCCGTTCTTGTAACACTGTCTTTATTATGAAAAACCAATTTTTTATTCAAAGTAAAGTTACAAATGGCGCTACAAATTCGAGCGATGGTATTAGCTAAAAGTAACCGTAGGGCGGTCGGAAAAGTTGTAAAAACCAGTAAGGCTAAGGCATATACACCATAGTCAACTAGAAATCCACCAAAGGATGCGAGGGCGAATTTAAATAAGTTTTTATAAATTAATAAACCATCTTTGATTGGTCGAAAGTGTGAGCTAGCATTATCATCAATGTAAATTGTTTGGATAGGAACTTCTGTAATCTGATAACGCTGACTCGCTTGCGTAAGCATGTTCATTTCATATTCATATCGATCACCTTCTATTTCTAACATAAAAGGAATTAGGTCGGAATGAAAACCACGTAAACCAGTTTGTGTATCGCTAACGGTAACACCGGTTTGGAGTTTGAATAAGACCCGGGTCAGCTTGTTTCCAAAGCGACTGCGCAAGGGAGTATCATTTGTAAATTGGCGAACACCTAGTATTAATCGGCTTGGGAGATTCATTGCAGCGCGTGCAACTCGATCAATATCATTAATGGCATGCTGGCCATCAGCGTCGGCAGTGACAACCACTCCTGGTTTGTTTAATTCATAAATGTATTGGAAGGCAGTACGCAAGGCCTGGCCTTTTCCTTTATTGACCTCATGATGGAGGACTGTTGCGTATTGTCTAGCTGCTTCTAGGATTTCTACAGATTCACCGCTACTCCCATCATCGACAACAATCACTTGACAATTTAGCCTTTTTTTCATCCCTTTTAGTAATTGGATTAATTTTTCATCTGGCTGATAAGCCGGTATCGTAACGTAATACATATCCATAAACCTCATTTATTTTCTTGATGGTTATACTATAGGGGAGTTTTCTAAAACCAAGCTGAAAGCAAGCTAGTACTGGGCTTTACTTAAGTTTTCCTTAAGAAAATATTAGGGAATCGTTAAGAATTCAGGCAAAAAGGTAGAACAAATGTAGGAATTTTCAGAATATTCCTTGACATTCTAACACTGTGTGTTATTATAGTAGATACCACGTTTGCAGGGAGGAGGAATATTTGTGCAAGAAATTCAATTGAATCAACCGTGTTCGGGATCATTTCTAATCTTAGATACCTTGCATCAACTTGGAGTGGACCTTGTTTTTGGTTATCCAGGTGGAGCAGTATTGCCACTGTATGATGCTATACATCAGTATGAGGGGATTCAGCATATTTTGGCTCGTCATGAGCAAGGTGCCGTTCACGAAGCAGAAGGCTACGCTAAATCATCAGGAAAGGTGGGCGTAGCGATTGTCACTTCAGGACCGGGGGCTACAAACGCCATTACAGGGATTGCTGATGCCATGGGCGATAGTGTGCCACTGTTGGTATTTAGTGGACAAGTAGCAACAAGAGGGATTGGTAAAGATGCCTTTCAGGAAGCGGATGTATTAGGTATGACCATGCCGATTACCAAGTATAATTATCAGATCCGTGACACGGCAGATATTCCTCGAGTGATTACAGAAGCGGTACATATTGCGACTACAGGTCGTCCTGGACCAGTTGTGATTGATGTTCCGAAAGATATTCAAGAGAAGATCGTAGAATCTTACCATGATCCTGCTCTGCATTTACCAAGTTACCAACCGACAGTTGAACCAAATGGTTTGCAGGTTAAGAAAATTTTGAAACAGCTTAGCCGAGCTCAGAAACCAGTTATATTGGCTGGTGGTGGTGTCAACTATGCAGATGCCAATAAAGAATTAGTTGCCTTTGCAGAACGTTACCGCATTCCAGTTGTTTCAACCCTTCTAGGGTTGGGGGCGATGCCAATTGAGCACGAACTGTCATTAGCCATGGGTGGTATGCACGGTTCTTACGCTGCCAATATGGCTATGGATCAGGCTGATTACATTATCAATATTGGAGCGCGATTCGATGACCGCCTAACAGGCAATCCAACAACCTATGCGCCAAATGCGACGGTAGCACATATTGATATTGATCCCGCAGAAATTGGTAAAGTTGTCAAAACCGCAATTCCAGTAGTGGGCGATGCTAAGGCAACCTTGAAAGCTCTGCTTGCTTTAGAAACAGTTGAAACAGGCTATGCTGATTGGACGGCACAAGTATTGGAAAACAAACGTCGGGCGCCATTTTGGTATGATGAAGATGAAAAGGTTGTTAAGCCACAGGCGGCAATTGAATTAATTGGTCAGTTGACGCAAGGGGATGCCATTGTCGTGACAGACGTTGGTCAGCATCAAATGTGGGCTGCCCAATTTTATCCTTACAAACATGCTCGACAGCTTATAACATCAGGTGGTATGGGTACCATGGGATTTGGTATTCCGGCAGCTATCGGTGCCAAATTAGCTAATCCAGATAAAGAAGTAATTGTCTTTGTTGGTGATGGAGGATTCCAAATGACCAACCAAGAATTGGCTATTTTGAATGGCTATGGCGTACCGATAAAGGTTGTATTGATCAATAACCATTCTCTTGGAATGGTTCGGCAATGGCAGGAATCATTCTATGAAAAACGCCGCAGTCAATCAGTCTTTGATGATGAACCAAATTTCCAATTGTTGGCAGAAGCTTATGGTATTAGTCATTATAGTTTTGACAATCCAGCGACACTGAGCGAAGATATGAAAGTTATCCTAGAAGATAAGCCAATGTTGATTGAAATACATATTTCCAATCAGGAGCATGTTAAACCGATGGTGCAAGCTGGTAAGAGTAATGCGGAAATGTTGGGGGTGAAGTTCAATGCGTAGAATGTTAACAGCTAAATTGCGAAATTCATCTGGTGTTCTTAACCGCTTTACAGGTGTTCTCTCTCGCCGTCAAATCAATATTGAGTCCATATCTGTTGGACCGACAGAGGTAAAAGATGTCTCCCGAGTGACGGTGATAGTGGATGTTGAAAACCTTGACGAAATCGAACAAATTATTAAGCAATTGAATCGTTTAATTGATGTAGTTCGTGTCCGCGACTTGACCGAAATACCTCACCTAGAGCGCGAAGTGATACTTGTTAAGATTTCAGCACCACCTACAAAACGAGCAGAAATTTTAGCAATTATTCAACCATTTAGAGCAAATGTTGTAGATGTAGCACCGCATTCTATTACCATCCAAATGACTGGTGATGGAGATAAGATAGAAGCACTCTTACGGGTGATTCAACCCTATGGAATCAAGAATATTGCACGGACCGGGGCAACTGGTTTCAGCAGAGACTAATGCTCATCGATAATAAACACTATACTTCGTTGACTTGGCTTGATGAACATTCGTTCTATCTTCTCCTTCGTCGCCTAATCTAGCGTTTATTTTCTTTGAGCAACCAAAACTTCAAATAAAATATAGAAAAGAGAAAGAATTATGACAGTAGAAATGCAATATGAAAAAGATGTAACAGTAGCAGCACTTGATGGCAAACGTATCGCGGTTATCGGTTATGGTTCGCAAGGTCATGCACATGCACAAAACTTGCGTGATACAGGCCATGATGTCATCATCGGTGTTCGTGCAGGTAAGTCATTTGACAAAGCAAAAGAAGATGGTTTTGAAACATTTGAAGTTGCAGAAGCAACAAAACAAGCTGATGTCATTATGATTTTGGCTCCAGACGAAATTCAAGCAGATTTGTATGAGAACGAAGTTGCTCCAAACTTGGAAGCTGGAAATGCGCTAGGTTTTGCTCATGGTTTTAATATTCATTTTGAATTTATCAAAGTACCTGCTGATGTCGACGTCTTTATGTGTGCACCGAAAGGTCCAGGTCACTTGGTTCGTCGTACATTTGAGGAAGGCTTTGGTGTGCCAGCGCTTTATGCAGTGTATCAAGATGCTACTGGAAACGCGAAACATATTGCGATGGACTGGGCAAAAGGTGTTGGTTCAGCACGTGTAGGTCTTTTGGAAACGACTTTCAAGGAAGAAACCGAAGAAGACTTGTTTGGTGAACAAGCTGTTCTCTGCGGTGGTTTAACTGCTTTGATGGAAGCAGGGTTTGAAGTATTGACAGAAGCTGGCTATGCACCAGAATTAGCTTACTTTGAAGTATTGCATGAAATGAAACTGATTGTAGACCTTGTTTATGAAGGAGGTTTCAAGAAAATGCGTCAATCTATTTCAAACACTGCTGAGTTTGGTGACTATGTATCAGGTCCGCGAGTGATTACTGATCAAGTGAAAGAAAACATGAAAGCTGTTCTTGCGGATATCCAGTCAGGTAAATTCGCAAATGACTTTGTAAACGACTATAAAGCAGGTCGCCCACGTATGGAAGCATATCGTAAAGAAGCAGAAAATCTTGAAATTGAAAAAGTTGGTGCAGAACTTCGCAAAGCAATGCCATTTGTCGGACGCAACGACGACGACGCCTTCAAGATTTATAACTAAAACAGTCCAGTGGACTGTTTTAGCCCTCGCCCAGAAACTGAAAAGCGAGGAATAGCCTGCGGATAGGCTATTCTAGCCCTCGCCCAGAAATTGAAAGAGCGAGGAAAGACATGTTTGGACCTATTCAAGCCCTCGCCCAGAAATTGAAAAGCGAGGCAAGGGAAGGATACTATTTTAGCCCTCGCCTGAAAATGAAAGAGCGAGGAAGCCTATAACTATGCAAAAGAGAGACTTGCCTATTGTCTAGCCCTATATCTCCCCTCTGACAGCTTCCCAAACTGTCAGATTCCAATCCTCTGTTTAATTGATAGAACTACAAGAGCTGGCTTGCCCGGCTCTTTTAGTCATTGTTGGAAAGTTGTTTAGAAAATTAAAAGAATGTTTTTAGTATATTTCCGAGAATTAACTCAACATTGTAATGAAAACAAATAAATGAAAAGCAGTTTGTATAGTTGAATGAATTAGTTTCCAGACAAGGAACTGAGGTGCAGGCAATACTAGAGTAGGGCAAGCCGAAAGTGACGGTGTATCAAAGCTAATTCAAGTAACTAGGTCATTTATTGGATGCAATGTCATCCTCTCTATGGCGGCTCATTGATTTGGAAATTTATTTTTGAAGTGATTAAAAAACTGGTATAATAAAAATAGAATATTTAAGTATAAATACTATATTTATTTTTGCATTATTGGTACAATAGATATAAATAGAAAGAAAAAAGTGCATTATGATTTCAGCAAGAGATATTGAGCAAGCGTATTCAGTTCTGAAAGACGTTGTCGTCCGGACTCCATTGGATTTTAACCGCTATTTATCTGAAAGATACGGAGCAAGCATCTATATCAAGAGAGAAAATGAACAGCGGGTTCGCTCGTTTAAAATTCGCGGTGCTTATTATGCCATTTCACAATTGACAGATGCAAACAAAGCGAATGGAGTTGTTTGCGCATCTGCTGGTAACCATGCCCAAGGGGTAGCGTATACCTGTAAAGAAATGCAGATTCCGGCAACAATTTTTATGCCAATAACGACACCTCAACAAAAAATTGGACAAGTTAAGTTTTTTGGTGGAGAGTTTGTTGAGATTCGTTTGGTAGGGGATACCTTCGATGAGTCGGCTACAGCGGCGATGAAGTATACTAAGGAAACGGGAAAAACATTTATTGACCCCTTTGATGATCCAAATGTACAAGCAGGACAAGGTACTGTTGCTTATGAAATTCTTGAGGAAGCTGAAGAGCAGTCTGTGAGTTTTGATCAGCTACTTGTCCCAGTTGGTGGAGGAGGTCTAATTGCTGGGGTCTCTGCCTATCTGAAAGACCAAGCACCTGAGATTAAAATTGTTGGCGTAGAGGCGAGTGGTGCAAGGTCAATGAAGGCTGCTTTTGATAAAGGTCGACCTGTTAAGTTGGAGCATATTGATAAATTCGCAGATGGTATTGCAGTTCAAAAAGTTGGAAAAACAACTTATGAGGTGGCTCGCAAAAATGTTGATCAACTGATTGGCGTTGACGAGGGTCGGATTTCGGAAACCATTTTGGATCTATATTCAAAATTGGGAATTGTTGCGGAACCTGCTGGCGCAGCAACCATTGCGGCACTTGAAGTTATCAAGGATCAAATAAAGGGTCAAACGATTTGCTGTATCATTTCTGGAGGAAATAATGATATTAGCCGTATGCCAGAAATGGAAGAGCGTGCTCTAATTTATGAGGGGATTAAACATTATTTTGTGGTCAATTTTCCTCAAAGACCGGGAGCTCTTCGTGAATTTGTTAACCACATTTTAGGTCCGAATGATGATATTACACGGTTTGAATACATAAAACGTGCGAATAAAGGAACGGGTCCGGTTTTAATTGGGATTGCATTGGGTGATAAGAGGGATTACGCTGAGTTTATTGCACGACTAGAACAATTTGATCCTCAATATATCAATTTGCATGAGAATGATTCGCTTTATAAAATGCTAGTTTAGGAGGCTACTATGTCTACTGGTTTAAATATTTTTATTGTTGTGGTGCTATTTGTATTATTTATCGCTTTGATTTTGCTCTTTTCAGGTTTGTATGTGGTTAAGCAACAGACTGTTGCTATCATTGAACGATTCGGTAAGTATCAAAAAACATCAACATCTGGGATTAACTTTAAAATTCCATTTGGTATAGATGTGATTGCGGCCCGAATTCAGTTACGGATGCTACAAAGTGAAATTATTGTTGAAACAAAAACACAGGACAATGTTTTTGTGACAATGAATGTAGCAACTCAGTACCGAGTTAATGAGAATAATGTGACGGATGCTTACTATAAACTCATGCATCCAGAGGCACAAATCAAATCGTATATTGAAGATGCCTTACGCTCATCAGTTCCTAAATTGACTTTGGATGAATTGTTTGAAAAGAAAGATGAAATTGCCCTAGAAGTTCAAAGGCAAGTAGCTGAAGAGATGTCGACCTATGGTTATGTTATTGTAAAAACCTTGATTACAAAGGTTGAACCGGATGCAGAAGTGAAACAATCAATGAATGAAATCAACGCCGCTCAGCGCAAACGGGTTGCAGCTCAGGAATTGGCGGAAGCAGATAAAATTAAAATTGTTACTGCTGCAGAGGCAGAAGCTGAAAAAGATCGCCTACATGGTGTGGGGATTGCTCATCAACGTAAAGCCATAGTGGATGGATTAGCAGATTCGATTCGTGAATTGAAGGAATCCAATGTCAGTTTGTCGGAAGAACAAATCATGTCGATTCTGTTGACTAACCAATATTTGGACACTTTAAATAATTTTGCACAAGGAGGTAATAATACAATTTTCCTTCCTGGGAATCCAGAAGGAGTTGAGGACATTCGGACTCAGATACTATCCGCTCTGAAAGTGAAGTAATTTTTGGCAAAAGCCGAATATTTTGCTTGACAAAATGTGCAAGGCTATATTATACTAAGTTGCACGAATAAAATGGAAAGGGGTTTCTCATGACAAGTTACGAAAAAGTTGCTGCAGTTGTTAACTGGGTACGTGAAAAGAAAATCACTGGCTACCGTATTAGTAAAGAAACTAATGCTCGTGAAATGTCAGTCATCGCTCTTGCACAAGGCCGTGCTAAGATTGATAACATCTCATTTGCAACTGCATTGGGTTTGATTGACTTTTACGATAAAAACCACAAAAAATTTGAAAACTAATCTATGTAGTTTTAAAAAAGAGGTTCCGATGAGGAGCCTCTTTTTTTCCATAAAAAAGATACCAGAGTGACCTGGTATCGTGAATGTGTTCCTATTCAAAAATCTCCAATTATCCTAAGAAACGTTTGAGGAATTCTTTGGTACGCTCTTCTTGTGGATTCTCAAAAATTTGTTTTGGACTACCTTCTTCAGCAATAATCCCTTTATCCATGAAAATGACACGATCGGAAACGTCACGCGCAAATTCCATTTCATGAGTTACGATAATCATGGTTAGACCAGATTTTGCTAGGTCTTTCATCGTTTTGAGAACTTCACCAACCATTTCAGGATCGAGAGCAGAGGTTGGTTCGTCAAATAGAATCAATTCGGGATCAATAGAAAGAGCACGAGCAATAGCAACACGCTGTTTTTGACCGCCAGACAATTGACTTGGTTTAGCTGTCCAGTACTGCTCAGTCATCCCTACCTTGTTTAGGTTTTCCTTAGCAAGGCGTTCAGCTTCTGACCGTTCACGTTTTAGGACGGTTGTTTGAGCTACAATCGCATTTTCTAAAACATTCAAATTGTTAAAGAGGTTAAAGGATTGAAACACCATACCAAGTTTTTCTCGGTAATGAGGTAGGTTATAACCCTTTGCCAAAACATCTTGTCCGTGGTAAAGGATTTGTCCATCAGTTGGTGTTTCTAAGAGATTGATAGAACGTAAGAAAGTAGACTTTCCAGAACCAGAAGAGCCGATGATAGAGATAACTTCGCCCTTTTTAACTGTAATAGAAATATCTTTAAGTACTTGATTTTGTCCGTATGACTTTTTAAGATTTTTAATTTCCAAGATAATATTATTAGTCATTGAGGACCCCCGTTTGCATTTGATTTGCGCCTGTTGTATACGTATCTATGTCAAAGCTTTTTTCAACTATGCGTAGAATACGTGTTACAGTAAAGGTTAGAATAAAGTAGATAATAGCAATAACAGTAAATGTTTGGAAATATTGATAGGTTTGGGTTGCAACCGTGTTTCCGGAGAAGTATAGTTCTACCACAGAGATTACATTTAAAACAGAAGTATCTTTGATATTGATAACGAACTCATTACCAGTAGCCGGTAAAATGTTACGAACAACTTGAGGGAGTACGATTTTACGCATGGTTTGATTATGGGTAAATCCAAGAGCTGTTGCTGCTTCAAATTGCCCCTTATCAACAGCAAAGATACCACCACGTACAATTTCACTCATGTAAGCACCGGTATTGATAGAAACGATAAAGATAGCCGCTAAGGTACGGTCAAGGTTGAGACCAAAAGCCTGGGCAGTACCGTAGTAGATAACCATTGATTGTACAATCATTGGGGTGCCACGGAACACTTCAATATATACATTGATAATCCAACCTAAGAGTTTCTGTCCGATTGCTAAAACTTTATTAGCTGCTTTTGGTGCGGTACGGAATACACCGATGAGAAGACCAATAATTGTACCTATAATTGTACCAAGTATTGAGATTAGTAGGGTCATTCCTGTTCCGCGTAATAACTGTTGCCAGTTGTTAACAATAATTTTCCAAACTTGAGAAAAGAAATTTGGATTTTCATCTGACGCTTTTTCAACAGGTTGGTTTTTAATCATGTTATCCATGAGTGCGATTTGATCTGCTTCAGAAAAAGCTGCTAACACTTCGTTTACTTGTGTGATACGAGTATCATCTTTTCTCATACCAACTGCAATCGTAACGTCTTCGGCATTTGTTTCAAAGCCATCTGTCAATTCAACCATTTTGAAAGCTTTGTTAGCAGCCTCAGCGGTACGTCCTTCTGGTCGCTCAGAAACATAGGCATCAATCATACCAGCTTCAAGTGCTTGGCGAATTTGGGAGAAATCGCCCATCGCAGTTTGTTTATCAGCCCCTTCAATTTGATCAATCAAATCATAAAGATAGACACCCTGCTGAGCTGTAATTTTGGCACCAGCAAAATCTGATAAGCTAGTTGCATCTGCATATTGACCATCTGAACGGACAACAAGGGTTGGTATAGAAGTATAATAGCTATCTGAGAAGGCGATTTCTTTTTTTCGCTCTTCAGTTGGACTCATACCAGCGATAATCATGTCAATTTTTCCAGATGTTAAGGCAGGAACCAATCCTTCCCATTTGGTTTTGACAACAAGCAATTCTTTATTCATCGATTCAGCAATCTTTTTCGCTACTTGGACATCGTATCCGTTGGCAAATTGATTGGTTCCTTCGATTGGGACTGCACCGTTGCTATCATCTTCCTGTGTCCAGTTAAAAGGAGCATAGGCAGCTTCCATTCCGACACGAAGGTATTCATCTGCTTTTACTCCAGTTGTTATCGAAAAAACAGCTAATAAGCTTAGCAGGAGTATACTAATTTTATGCTTCATAAAATCTCCTTAGTAAAATGTATTATACTATTGTATAAAAAATTCTGAAAAATTTCAATATGCTTGTTTTATTTATTCACTCAAATTGTATGAAAAATTGGCATGAAAATGTTTGAAAATAGCAAATTTGAATACTTATCTGATACTGACTCAGCTGGCTTTGAGAGATAGTTTTTTACAAAATATTTACTGAGTGCATGATAATTTTTAATTGGGAATATTTATTTATGTGGTATAATGAGTAGAATTTATCTTAAGGAGTTATCATGATAATAGAGATTTTGAAAGCCATCTTTTTGGGTATTATTGAGGGGATAACTGAGTGGCTGCCAGTTTCATCTACTGGCCATTTGATATTAGTGCAAGAATTTATTCAATTAAAACAAAGTGCTAGTTTTATTGAGATGTTTAATATTGTGATCCAATTGGGAGCAATACTAGCGGTTATTACAATTTACTTCCAAAGACTTAATCCATTTCAACCTGGAAAAACGCAGAAAGAAATTCGTTTAACTTGGCAATTGTGGGCAAAGGTAGTACTTGCTTGTATTCCGTCCATTATCATTGCAGTTCCCTTAGATAATTGGTTTGAAGCGCATTTCAATTTTATGGTGCCGATTGCGATTGCTCTGATAGTTTATGGTATTGCCTTTATTTGGATTGAGAAACGTAACAAAGATGTTGAGCCACAAGTGACGAATTTGGAAAAAATGTCCTACAAAATAGCTTTACTGATTGGATGTTTTCAAGTCTTAAGTATTGTACCGGGTACAAGTAGGTCTGGTGCAACTATTCTGGGCGCAATTATTCTTGGGACAAGTCGTTCTGTTGCCGCGGACTTTACTTTCTTTTTGGGAATTCCAACGATGTTTGGCTACAGTGGATTAAAAGCTGTAAAATACTTTTTGGATGGTAATAGTTTGTCACTTGAACAAGTTTTAATATTATTGGTAGCTAGTGTGACTGCTTACCTAGTTTCAGTAGTTGTCATTCGAATGTTGACAGATTTTGTGAAAAAACATGATTTTACAGTCTTTGGTTACTACCGGATTGTTTTGGGGGCTATCTTACTGATTTACTCATTTTTCACATTCATTTTATAAGATAATTTAGTTGTTAAATCGGCAAAAAAGTCTAGATTGTAGTTCTAGGCTTTTCTTGTGCCGTTTTTCTATAGTTGAGGCAGAAAGTTTAGAAACTTGCTTTTTTTTTGTTTTTCGAGAGGCATTTTAGTATAATGGGAAGAGATGTGTATGAGAATTAATATTATCTAGGCTAGAAGTATCGTACTAGATGAATGAGGTAGTTATGAAAGTAAAACAAATAAGTGATTCGACTCTAAAAATCACTATCCAATTAGAAGATTTAGAGGAGCGCGGGATGGAAATTGCGGATTTCCTTATCCCTCAAGAAAAGACGGAAGATTTTTTTTATACAGTATTGGATGAATTGGATTTGCCAATGACTTTCCGAGAAAGTGGAATGCTTAGTTTTAGAGTTACTCCAAAACCGGATAAAGTGGATATTTTTGTCACAAAATCTGAAATGGATCAAAGTTTAAATTTTGATGAATTTACAGATTTATCGGAATTAGGCGATGTATCAAGAATGACTCCAGATGAATTGCTGAAAAGTTTGGAACGTACAGTTCGTGAACGAAGCACGCATGACTCAAAAGCAGTTCGTCTATTAGAAGATGCTGAAAAAGAAGATAGTGATGAATACCAAGAACAGTATATTTACTATATCTTAGAATTTCCTGCTTTGATTGATGCGGTAAATTTTGTTCAAACAGTGGATTATCCAGTTGAAGAATCTGAGCTCTACAAGGTGGAACAAACCTATTATATGACAGTATTGATTAATGTTGCAGAGCGTTCAAAGCAGTATCCGGAGTATATTCTATCTCGCATGCTTGAATTTACAAACGATACCAAATTGACACGACCATTTCTTCAAGAGCACGGAATCTTGATGTTGGGAAATGGGGCCATTGATGAGTTGAAAAAGGTGCAAACGGTATGATTCCATTTGCGCTTAAGTATGTTATGGTCTTAATAGTGACAATCGTTATGGCTGTTGTGCTTACTCCCTTGGTTCGTTTCTTGGCATTACGAATTGGAGCCGTCGATAACCCGAATGCAAGACGAATCAACAAAGTTCCAATGCCATCGGCTGGTGGTCTAGCAATATTTATTTCTTTTGCAATATCCAGTTTGGTGTTCTTACCCCTTATTGTTACACGCGTTCACTTTTTTGACACCTATTTTGAATATGTATTTCCTATCGTGGTCGCGGGTGCTGTGATTATCCTGACGGGATTAATTGATGATGTCAGGGAACTAGCACCGCTACCTAAACTTTTAGGTATCTTATTTGCTGCTCTTATCATTTGGTTTTTCACAGATTTTCATTTTGATAGTTTTAAAATTCCATTTGGGGGACCGTTACTCGTGTTCCCAACTTGGCTAGCATTTTGTTTAACTATTTTATGGATTGTTGCGATTACAAATGCAATTAATCTGATAGATGGGCTGGATGGTTTGGTTGCAGGGGTATCCATTATTTCCCTCTTAACGATGGGGATAGTATCCTATTTCTTTTTGTATGATAGTAATATTTTCTTAAGTTTGACGATTTTTGTTTTAGTTGCGGCGATTGCAGGCTTTCTCCCCTATAATTACCATCCGGCTATTATTTATCTGGGAGACACAGGTGCGCTTTTTATTGGATTTATGATTGGCGTCTTCTCCTTGCAGGGATTAAAAAACTCAACAGCGGTTGCGGTTGTAACACCAATTATTATACTTGGAGTTCCAATCACTGATACTGTGGTGGCAATTATTCGTCGAAAATTGTCTGGACAAAAGATTTATGAAGCTGACCGGATGCATTTGCATCACCGATTACTCTCACTAGGGCTGACGCATCGTGGAACTGTGTTAGTCATTTACGCGATTTCATTTATTTTTTCCTTAACGTCCTTGCTTTTGAATATTTCCAGTCAAGCAGGGGGAGTCTTGTTGGTGGTTTCACTTGCCTTGGGTGTGGAAATTTTGTGTGAATTGATTGGAATTTTTGGTGAAAATAGGACACCTGTCCTAAATCTACTGCGTTTTATTGGAAACAGTTCATATCGGCAAGAAATGATTGCAAAGAGAAAAATAAAACGTTCAGATTCGCAGGATACTAAGGAGAATAATTAATCTTCTGAAGACAAAGAAAGAGCCCTTTGGCTCTTTTTTTGATATAATGTAAAAGATATGATTTATTAAAATTGTCAGAAAAGACTATAAAAATAAATCCATGCCCGATAAAAACACGATGTAAAGATACGTATAGTTTTTAACGAGGATAAACAATACAAGGAGTGCAGTATGTCAGTATTAGAAATCAAAGACCTTCATGTGGAAATTGAAGGCAAAGAAATCCTAAAAGGTGTGAATTTGACCTTGAAAACAGGTGAAATTGCAGCTATCATGGGACCTAACGGAACAGGAAAATCCACCCTTTCAGCAGCGATTATGGGTAATCCAAGTTATGAAGTTACCCAAGGTGAGATTCTTTTTGATGGTGTAAACATTTTGGAATTAGAAGTTGATGAACGTGCCCGTATGGGACTCTTTTTGGCTATGCAATACCCATCAGAAATTCCAGGCATCACTAATGCAGAGTTCCTCCGAGCAGCTATGAATGCTGGTAAAGAAGATGAGGACAAGATTTCAGTTCGTGATTTCATCACTAAGCTGGATGAAAAAATGGAACTTTTAAACATGAAAGAAGAAATGGCAGAGCGTTACCTCAATGAAGGCTTCTCAGGTGGTGAAAAGAAACGTAACGAAATTTTGCAATTGCTTATGTTGGAACCGACTTTTGCACTTCTTGATGAGATTGACTCAGGGTTGGATATTGATGCGCTTAAAGTGGTTTCAAAAGGAATCAATGCTATGCGTGGCGAAGGCTTTGGTGCAATGATCATTACCCACTACCAACGATTGTTGAACTACATTACACCTGACGTTGTTCATGTCATGATGGAAGGACGTGTTGTTCTTTCAGGCGGACCAGAATTGGCACAACGTTTGGAAAATGAAGGTTACGTACAAGTAGCTGCCGAACTTGGCATTGACTACAAAGAAGATGACATTTAGGTCTTTGGAGGGATATATGACCAAAGATAGAATTCAAGAATTTTCATTAGAACAGGCAGAGCCAGTTTGGTTGACAGATCTCCGTCTCAAGGCCTTTGAAAAAGTATCCGAACTAGACTTGCCAGTTGTTGAGCGCGTTAAATTTCACCGTTGGAATTTAGGAGATGGACGTTTGGAAACCAATGATGCAATTGGTTCAGTTCCAGATTTTACAGAGCTTGGTGATAATCCAAAATTGGTGCAAGTTGGCAGTCAAACTGTTTTAGAGCAGTTACCGATGGATTTGGTGGAACAGGGCGTCGTCTTTACAGATTTTGCATCTGCCATAGATGTGATTCCAGATGTCATTGAGAAATACTTAGGTGCAGCTGTTGCCTATGATGAACACAAACTTTCAGCTTACAATACAGCCTATTTTAATGCAACTGCAATACTCTATGTTCCAGACCATGTCGAAATTGAGCAACCTGTTGAAGCTTTATTCTACCAAGACAGCACCAGTCCGGTTGCCTTTAACAAGCGGGTTTTAATCATTGCTGGGAAAAATGCCAAGCTCAATTATTTAGAACGTTTTGAAAGTTTGGGCGATGGAAATGTGGCTAGTTCCGCCAACATTGTTGTTGAAATCATTGCACAAGCGGGGAGTCAAATTAAATTTGCTGCGATTGATCGCTTAGGAAAGCATTTAGATACCTATATCGCACGTCGCGGTTTACTTGGTAATGATGCAAGTATTGATTGGGCAATCGGCTTAATGAACCAAGGAAATGTCGTCGCCGATTTTGATAGTGACTTAAAAGGAAATGGAAGTCATGCGAACCTCAAAGTGGTAGCTTTATCATCTGGTCGTCAAGTGCAAGGTGTGGATACACGGGTAACCAACTATGGCCATAATTCGGTGGGGCATATTCTTCAACATGGTGTTATTTTAGAGAGTGGAACGTTAACCTTTAATGGGATTGGCCACATTATTCGTGGTGCTAAAGGTGCTGATGCTCAACAAGAAAGCCGTGTGTTGATGTTGTCGGATAAGGCGCGATCAGATGCTAATCCAATACTCCTTATTGATGAGAATGAAGTAACTGCGGGTCACGCGGCCTCCATTGGTCAGGTTGATCCAGAGGACATGTATTATCTCATGAGTCGCGGTTTGGATCGTGCAACAGCGGAGCGTTTAGTTGTTCGTGGTTTCCTTGGGTCTGTTATTACAGAAATTCCGGTGAAGGAGGTTCGTGATGAACTAGTCGCAGTAATTGATGAAATATTAACAAAGAGATAAGTTTATGAACGAATTGAATAGTATTAGCAAGGATTTTCCAATTTTAGACCAGTTTGTCAATGATGAGCCCTTGGTTTATTTGGATAATGCTGCGACCACCCAAAAACCTCAGCAGGTTCTAGACGTACTTGCTGACTACTATCAACAGGATAATGCCAATGTTCACCGAGGGGTGCATACCCTTTCAGAGCGGGCAACAGCTCGGTATGAAGCTGCTCGTCAAACGGTTGCAGATTTTATTCATGCAAAATCAAGCAAGGAAATTCTCTTTACTCGCGGAACAACAACGAGTTTAAACTGGGTTGCTCAGTTTGCTAGAGAAATTCTACAGCCAGACGATGAAGTAATCATTTCCGTCCAGGAGCATCATTCAAATATCATTCCTTGGCAACAAGCCTGTCAACAAACCGGTGCACATCTCCGATATGTTTATCTACGAGATGGTGAAATTGATGTAGAACACTTGAAATCACTTTTGTCTTCTAAAACTAAGTTTGTCTCCATTGCCCATATTTCCAATGTTTTGGGGGCAATTGCACCCATTAAGCAAATTGCAACTTTGGTACACGAAGTAGGAGCTTATTTGGTAGTGGATGGAGCACAATCAGCTCCACACATAGCTATTGATGTTAAAGATTTAGATGTTGATTTCTTTGCTTTTTCAGGCCACAAGATGTTAGGGCCAACTGGAATAGGGGTACTTTATGGTAAGGAAGAGATTTTGAACCAGATGTCTCCTGTTGAATTTGGTGGTGAGATGATTGACTTTGTCTATGAGCAATCAGCTACGTGGAAAGAATTACCATGGAAGTTTGAGGCTGGAACTCCGAATATAGCAGGTGCGATTGGTCTTGCAGCAGCGATTGATTATTTGAATCAAATTGGTATGGATAGAGTTCGTGAGCATGAAGAAGAACTCATTACCTATCTTTGGCCGAAACTAAAGGCCATTCCTGGTTTAACAATATATGGAAGTCAGGATGTAGCCAAAAGAACTGGACTTGTTGCCTTTAACTTAGATCATCTACATCCTCACGATGTAGCTACGGCTCTGGATTATGAAGGAGTTGCCGTAAGAGCAGGACACCATTGTGCTCAGCCTCTCCTCAAGTATTTGCAGGTACCTGCTACAGTTCGAGCAAGTTTCTACATATACAATACAAAGGCTGATTGCGACAAGTTGGTCGAGGCTTTGATAAAGACGAAGGAGTTTTTCAATGGCCCTATCTAGATTAGATTCTCTTTATATGGCAGTTGTTTCAGAACACTCTAAGTCGCCTCATCACCATGGAAGTTTGGACGGAGTGGAAAAGCTAGAACTTCACAATCCAACCTGTGGAGATGTGATCGAATTGTCTGTCAAAGTTGAAGATGGTGTTATAACAGACATTGCGTTTGATGGAGAAGGGTGCACTATTTCAACTGCATCGGCTTCAATGATGACGGATGCCGTTATTGGAAAAGAAAAAAGACACGTGCAAGAATTAGCAGAAGTCTTTTCACAAATGGTCCAAGGTCAAAAAGATGAACGCCAAAAGGAACTGCAAGATGCCTCATTATTAGCTGGTGTCGCAAAATTCCCTCAACGCATCAAATGTGCTACTTTACCATGGAATGCCCTGGAGAAAGCACTGGAACGCAGTGAGAGTACTGACTGAAAACCAATAAAATAACAAAAACGAAAATCATACAGAAAGGATTGTTCAGTTTCTGATTGGAATTGAAATTGAACTCGCCCTAAGAGCTTATGAAAAAAGATAAATCTCCTCGTGTGTTTGCACACGAAATCGAATCTCTATTTTTCATTTGCTTTCTTAACGGGCTTAGTATCTTAAATTATGTCAGAAGAAAGAATAGAACCAACCCCGATTGATCTTGGGGAATACAAATTTGGATTCCATGATGAAAACGTGGAACTGGTAGCTTCGACTGGTAAGGGGTTGAACGAAGAAGTCATTCGTGAAATGTCCCGTATCAAAGACGAGCCTGAATGGATGTTGGAATTCCGTTTAAAATCCTATGAAACCTTCAAGAAAATGCCTATGCAGACTTGGGGAGCCGATCTATCCGAACTAGATTTTGATGATATTGTTTACTATCAAAAACCGTCGGATAAGCCAGCACGTAGCTGGGATGATGTGCCAGATAAAATCAAGGAAACCTTTGAACGCATTGGTATTCCAGAAGCTGAGCGTACTTACCTGGCAGGTGCTTCTGCCCAGTACGAATCAGAAGTAGTCTACCACAACATGAAGGAAGAGTACGACAAGCACGGCATTATCTTTACAGATACAGATACAGCGCTTAAGGAACACCCTGAACTCTTCAAAAAATACTTTGGAAAACTCGTTCCACCGTCAGACAATAAACTAGCCGCCCTCAACTCAGCGGTTTGGTCAGGCGGGACCTTCATCTATGTACCAAAAGGCGTTAAGTTAGATATTCCACTCCAAACCTACTTCCGTATTAACAATGAAGGAACAGGTCAGTTTGAACGTACCCTCATCATCGTAGATGAAGGTGCAAGCGTTCATTACGTAGAAGGCTGTACCGCTCCGACTTACTCAACGGCCAGCCTCCACGCTGCCATTGTGGAAATCATTGCCCATGAAGGTGCCTATATGCGGTACACGACCATTCAAAACTGGTCTGACAACGTTTATAATTTGGTAACCAAGCGTGCCCGTGCCGAAAAAAATGCCACAGTTGAGTGGATTGACGGTAACCTTGGTGCCAAGACGACCATGAAATACCCTGCGGTATACTTGGAAGGCGAAGGTGCCCGTGGAACTATGCTGTCAATAGCTTTTGCCAATAAAGGACAAGTCCAAGATACAGGTGCTAAGATGATTCACAACGCACCACGGACTTCATCTTCTATCGTATCTAAATCTATTGCCCGTGGCGGTGGGGAAGTGAATTATCGTGGTCAAGTAACTTTTGCTAAAAATTCAGCCAAGTCGATTAGCCACATTGAATGTGATACCATTATTATGGATGGAATTTCTAAATCAGATACAATCCCATTCAATGAAATTCACAACTCGCAGGTGGCCCTCGAACACGAAGCCAAAGTATCAAAAATCTCAGAAGAACAGCTTTACTACCTCATGAGCCGAGGCCTATCCGAATCCGAAGCCACAGAGATGATTGTCATGGGCTTTGTCGAACCATTCACCAAAGAACTCCCAATGGAATACGCAGTCGAACTCAACAGACTGATTGCCTATGAAATGGAGGGGTCGGTTGGTTAGATTTTTGGTAATTTAGCAAACATGAGTTTGCTAAAAGCCAAAAAATCTCCAACCGAGGTTGGAGATAAGGAGCGACGGAAGTCGCTCTTCTTTGTAATTCAGATAACCTTGTGACTCAAATAGCTTTAAAGCTGTTCAAGCCCGTCAAACTCCCCACTGAAGTAGGAGATGAGGAGCGACGACAGTCGCTCATAATAAAAAAACGCATAAAATCACCTGTTCCTATGAAAGAACGATGGTTTATGCGTTTTTTATATGAATTATTTCAAAGTATGTTGAAAAATGAGCATCCCCATTTTAAAACGATTATAATTTTTCATTGACATATCTCACAAATTGATTCCACCAAGAGACTGGCCAAGGAGCTGTCTTGATTGTAGTTGGTATTGCCATATCAATTTGGGCTATGTTGTCAAGATAACCTACACCTATTAAATCGTTATCAACAATTTTTAGTTGCCCCACAACAGTTCCAGACGTGATAGGTGCATCAAATTCAGTCTGATTAGAGGTGAAAGCGGCAGTAACAGGTTGTTCAGAGGTATTCTTTTGAATAGCAACTAAGTCGGCGGTTGCAACGGCAGGACTGGATGCTTTAGTACCATTAAATAGTTTAACAGAGCTATTCTCAAAAGCTTCCCCTTTTTTTACGAGAGTAATAGCTGAGTAATTATTATAGACATAATTCATCAGGTTATTTGTTTCTACAAAGCGATTATCTGAATTTGTCAACCCATCAGTAGCATTTAGTACCACTGTAATAATTCTCATATTGGCTTGAGTTGTCGTGGCTACAAAACTTGATCCAGCTGAATTAGAAGTACCAGTTTTCAAACCATCAACACCACCACGAGCGTGAGTCCCCTCGCTAAGCATTTGATTTGTACTATAGTAGGTATATCCACCAAAATCGTAGGCATTCAATGAAGTGATATTTAAGACTTGGGGATAGTCCAGAATTAGACGTCTTGCAATAATTGCTACGTCTAAAGCAGAAAATTGATTGGAGTCATCAGGTTTTGAACCAGGGTAGATATTCTCCCCTAAGTCAGAATTGTCAAGACCAGAAGTATTGACTATCGTTGCATCAGTAATTCCCCATTCAGCGACCTTAGCTTTCATTTTATCAACAAAAGCAGCTTCGCTTCCAGCAATTTTCTCAGCTAACGCAATAATCGCACTATTAGAAGAAGTAATCAGAGATGCATTCAGCAAATCGCTGACAGAATAAGAGCGGGCATCAAGGTTTACATTGCTCAATTCTGTATTGGCAGTTAAGCTGTATGGATAGTCTGATATATCCACCATAGTATCTAATTGAATTTCTCCTTTTTCTAAAGCCTCATAAACCAAGTAAACACTCAGCAACTTACTGATGGAAGCAATACTAGCAGGTGTTTGGGCATCTTGTTCATATAAAACCTTGCCTGTTGAAACTTCTACTGCAATAGCATGTTTGGCAGCAACTGAAAAATCCTCAGCAAGTACAGGGGTGATGCCTAGAAAAAGAGTGAACATTGTTAGCAGTGTTAAAAATATTTTACGCATTATGAATCCTTTAACCTCATTTCTTTACCATTATATCACAAGAATTGTGAGATAAAATCTGAAAATAAATAGAAAAAGATTAGAAAATACTGAAAAATCTGTTTTTTGTAAAATTTTCAAAAAAAAGACGTGATTTAAGAAAATTTTATGATATAATAATTCCATAAGACATTATACAAAATGTCGAATTATATGAAACAGAGGTGTTCTATGAAAAAGACGACTAAATTATTTGCTCTAGCGGGTGTAACGCTTCTTTCGGCATCTGTACTTGCTGCGTGTGGTTCTAAATCTTCTTCTAGCTCTGAGACAGCAGAGTTATCTTTCCCAGCAGAAGTAAAACAAGATGGTACAGCAGTTGCTGAGTCACAATTGAAATATGCATTGGTATCAGCATCAACTTCATCAGGTCTGTTAATTGATGAATTAACAGAGACTGCGATTGACTCAACCTTTGGTGGAATGGTTGATATTTCAATGTTTGGTTACGATGGGGATCGTAAGTTGGATGATTCAGGTCTCGCGAAAGCGGAGTTTGATGTTGATGGTAAGAAAATCACTGTTAGCTTGACTGGTAAAGACTATAAGTGGTCTGATGGCGAACCATTTACAATTGATGACTATATTTTCACAATTAAAGCAATGGCAAGCAAAGATTACACAGGTGTTCGTTTTGATGATAAATTCTTGAACATTGTGGGTATGGATGAATTTGTCGCTGGCACAGCTTCAGATATCTCAGGTCTTAAAAAAGTTGACGATTATACTGTAGAATTGACCGTTAAAGAAATGTCACCTTCAATGATGTATGCTGGTGGCGATGTGCCTGCATATGTTCAACCAGAACATATCTACAAAGATATTCCGGTTGCAGAATGGGAAAGCAGTGAGTACTCACGTACTGCAAAATTAGTCGGTATGGGTCCATGGAAAATCAAAGAAATCGTTAATGGTGAGTCTATCACCTACGTTCCTAATGAATACTACTTCAAAGGAACAACTCCTAAAACAAGTTCATTGAAGATTGATATTGTATCACCGGATACGATTGTTTCTGAAATGAAAGCTGGTAACTATGATATAGCCCAAATGCCAGCAGACCAGTTGGATTCTTACAAGGATGCCTCTAACCTTAACCTTGTTGGATCTCTAGAATCTTCATATGAATACATCTCATTCAACCTTGGTAAATATGATGAAGCATCTGGAAAGAATATCATGGATGAAAATGCTAAGATGAATGACGTGAAACTTCGTCAAGCGATTGCGTATGCGATTGATACGAAAACAGCTGGTGAGAAACTCTATAATGGACTTTATCACCCAGCAACGTCATTAATCATCTCGTTCTTTGGTGATCTTCATGATTCTGAATTGGAAGGCTACTCATATGATCCAGATAAGGCTAATGAGCTATTAGATGAAGCTGGCTATAAAGATGTTGATGGTGATGGTATTCGTGAAGGCAAAGACGGAAAAGAATTTAAAATTACATTTGCTGCTCGTAAACGTACTGAGGCGAACGAAGCACTTGTTCAACAATACATTGCTTGGTGGAAAGAAGTTGGTTTGAATGTTGACTTGTATACTGGTCGAACTTTAGAAATCAACACATTCTATGATGCAGTCAAAGCTAATGATCCGTCTATCGACATGTATGCTGGTGGATGGTCAACTGGTTACGATCCAAACCCTAATGGACTTTGGGGAGAAACTGCACCATTTAACATGTCACGTTTTGTAGATGAAAAGAATACTGAGTTATTGGATGCGATTGGTTCTGTTGCTTCATTTGATGAGAAAACAAACTTGAAGAACTACAAAGCATGGCAAGAATATGCTTTTGAACAAGCGTTTGCTATTCCAACATTTGAATCAGAAGCAATTACTGCACTGAATAAGCGCGTTAAAAACTTTGATACTAACTATGGTTCCGCATCAGAAAATGGTATCGCGTTAGAAAACATTGAACTCACAGCTGATAAAGGTGTAGCAGCTGAATAAGGTTGAGTTTTAATAATAATTTGAAAAAAGCCAACTCGTTTGGCTTTTTTCAGATAACTGTTGGAATTTTCAGATAGTTATGGTATAGTAGATAAGGTATACTAAGTACGAACGTTTAGTTTTTTGAGCAAAAGGTACCCGTTTACATGTTTAATGAAACACTTGATTGATTAGTATAACTTGTTATCAAATTGGCTGACCATATTCTTCAGGAAATTGAATTTTGTAAGTATTAGTATTGAATAGGGTTGGTTAGCTGATGAAAAAAGGAGGAGAAAGCGTGGCTACTGAAAAAAAGCTTTTGGACATTAAAGATTTGCATGTCGGTTTCCGTATTGGAGATGACTATTTTGATGCTGTAGATGGTGTTGATATTTCATTGCGAGAAAATGAAATTTTGGCAATCGTTGGGGAATCAGGATGTGGTAAATCAACTTTAGCAACAACAATTATGGGGTTGCACAATCCCTTGAATACCAAAATTACAGGGAGCATCCAGTACAATGATATGGAATTGATAGGAATGGATGAAGCTAAGTACAATACAGTGCGTGGCAATGATATTGGTATGATTTTCCAAGATCCTTTGGCTTCTCTAAACCCATTGATGACGATTGGTGCACAGATTGATGAAGCACTTTTCTATCACACTGATTTAGACTCCAGTGCACGTACAGAACGTGTTTTAGAATTGTTGGCTCAAGTTGGAATTCCAAATCCAAAGCGGACATTTAAACAATATCCCCATGAACTTTCAGGCGGTATGCGTCAGCGGATAATTATAGCTATGGCATTATCTTGTAAACCTCCAATTATCATTGCGGATGAACCAACTACTGCATTAGATGTTACGATTCAAGCACAGATTTTGGATCTCCTAAATGATATTCAAGCTGAAACGGGTTCAGGTATCATTTTGATTACCCATGATTTGGGAGTTGTGGCAGAGACTGCTGATCGCGTAGCAGTTATGTACGGTGGACAATTTGTAGAGGTTGCACCAGTTGAGGAATTATTTACAAATCCGAAACACCCGTACACTCGTTCACTACTGAAATCAAATCCACAAACAGGTAGTGAGGGTGGAGAACTTCATGTAATTGAAGGGATTGTACCACCAATTACAAAAATGCTTCGTACAGGTTGCCGCTTTGCTCCACGCATTCCATGGATTGGTGCAGAAGCACATGAAGAAAATCCAAGCATGCATGAGATAGGTCCGAATCATTTTGTTCGTTGCACCTGCCATGAGACATTCTATTTTAAAGAGGAGGCCTAATAGTGGGATTTATTGAAGTAAAAGATTTGAAAGTCCATTATCCAATTCGTAGTGGCTTCTTCAACCGTGTTACAGACCATGTTTATGCTGTAGATGGTATTAATATTGAGTTTGATGAAGGTAAAACGTATGGTTTAGTTGGTGAATCAGGATCAGGAAAATCAACCATTGGTAAGGCAATTATTGGTTTGGAACGTGCGACCTCAGGTCAGATTTTCTATGAAGGAAAAGATGTAACGAATAAGTCTCGTGGTAAGAAAGGCAACTTTAACCGCGATGTTCAAATGATTTTCCAAGATTCACTTTCTAGTTTTAATCCTAAAAAACGTATTTTGGACATTATTGCAGAGCCAATTCGTAATTTTGATCGTCTTTCACCCGATGAAGAAAAGAGAAAAGTTCTTCAATTGTTGGACACAATTGGTTTAAATGAAGAAGCACTCATCAAATATCCTCATGAATTCTCAGGTGGTCAACGCCAACGTATTGGTGTTGCACGTGCTTTGGCAAGTAACCCTCGATTAATAATTGCGGATGAGCCTGTTTCTGCCTTGGACCTATCTGTTCAAGCGCAAGTATTGAATTATATGAAGCGCATCCAAGATGAATTCAAACTAAGCTATTTATTTATTTCCCACGACCTTGGTGTTGTACAACACATGTGTGATGAGCTTTTCATTATGTATCGCGGTCGTTTTGTTGAAACAGGAAATAAGAGTGATATCTATACGAATCCTCAACACATTTACACCAAGCGATTGTTGTCTGCTATTCCGTCGATTGATCCAGTCAATCGTCTAAAGAATAAAGAAAAGCGTTTGGCTGCTGAAAAAGAATATCAAGAAATGCAAGGTCGTTACTATGATGAAAACGGTCGTGTGTATGATTTAAAAGCCTTTTCGGCAACTCATCAGGTAGCCCTTCCAGAAGGAGGTAAGAACTAAGATGTGGAAAACAATATTACGTCGTTTGCTCATGATGATTCCGCAAATTATTATTTTGAGTGTCATTGCTTTCCTTGTTGCTAAGATGATGCCAGGTGATCCGTTTACAGGTATGATTGATCCAAACATTGACCCTGCAATTATTGAACAAAAACGTATCGCAGCTGGGTATTATGATCCAATCCATATTCAGTATTTCCGTTGGGTTGGTAATTTATTGCAAGGTGATTTTGGTCAAAGTATCCTATTTAAACAACCTGTTATTGATGTGATTATACAACGTTTGAATAACACAATTTGGTTGTCGCTTTTAACCATGGTATTGACCTATCTTATTGCACTCCCGTTGGGTATGATAGCGGGTCGTTATCAAAACTCATTGGCAGATAAAATTATTGGTGTATATAACTTCTTGACTTTCTCTACTCCAATCTTTGTATTTGCGATTCTTATGCTATGGATGTTTGGTTTTAGTCTAGGATGGTTCCCAACCCGGGGATCTATTGGAGGTGGTGTAGAAGGATTCGCAGCTATATTGAGTCGCCTGCACCATATGATTCTCCCTGCAATTACGATGGCTATTCTGTCGACGACGGTCACAATTCAATATCTCCGCACAGGAATTATTGATGCAAAAAGTCAAGATTATGTACGTACAGCGCGAGCTAAAGGTGTTCCAGAGAGAGTAGTTTATAACCGACATATTTTCCGTAACTCCATTCTGCCGATTGCGTCATTCTTAGGCTATGAATTGACTGGTTTAATCGGAGGTTCAATCTTTATCGAAAATATTTTTACTTATCCCGGTATTGGTCAATTGTTCTTCAACTCTATCTCAAGCCGTGACTATAGTGTCATCTTGGCTCTCTTGTTAATTTTTGGTATGGGTACCTTGCTGGGGACATTGATTTCAGATATTATCATGAGTATTGTAGACCCACGTATCCTTGTGAAGTAGAAGGAGGAGAATGGTGAGTAAAGATAAGAAAAAACAAGTACAATCAGCTTCAACTCCTCCTGGTGGTTTCCGTGTCATTGTCCGAGAGTTTACGAAGGATAAGCTTGCATTAGCTTCATTCTTTATCTTGGTGACAGTTCTATTGGCAGTCTTTATTGGTGCCTTAGTATTGGATCAGGAACAAGTTATGAAAGTAAATCTATTAGGACGCTACTTGGAACCAGGGGTTGATGGATATATTTTAGGAACCGATGAAGGCGGTAAGGACATTTTTGGTCAGTTAATCATCGGAGCACGCAATTCAATTGTAATAGGTTTTGCCATAACAATCATTACTAGTATAGTAGGTATCTCAATCGGTCTGATTTCGGGTTATTATGGTGGGCGTTTGGATGGCCTCTTAATGCGTATAGTAGACTTTATCATGATTTTACCAGTTACAATGCTTATTATTGTATTCGTAACTGTAATCAAAGATTATACTATTTATCATTTCATTTTAATAATGAGTGCATTCTACTGGACAGCTAAGGCTCGTCTCTTCCGTACAAGGACTTTGTCAGAGGCAAGTTTGGATTATGTAAATGCATCCAAAACATTGGGAACAAGCGACTTCATGATTATGTTCCGTGAAATTTTGCCAAACTTAAGTTCATTGATTATCGTCAACCTGACCTTGAACTTTGCTGGGAATATCGGTATTGAGACTTCATTGACATATCTTGGTTTCGGTCTACCATCGACAGTACCAAGTTTAGGGACCTTGATTGCCAATGCTCGTAATGCAGATATTTTAGAGAATAAGACATGGATTTGGCTACCGGCAGCTATATTCATCCTTGTGATGATGCTCTGTATCAACTATGTCGGTCAAGCTTTCCAACGTGCAGCTGATGCTAAACAACGTTTAGGATAAAATAGACATAAAAAAATTCAAAATCAATGTGATTTTGGATTTTTTTGGTTAATCGTTAAGAAATTCTAGTAAATGAAGGAACTATTTCTCATATCTTGCCAATTTTCTGTCAATTTATGGTAGAATAGAAAAAATAGATTTTTACGAGGGATACCATGACATTAGTATATCAATCAACACGTGATGCCAAGAATACCGTATCAGCAAGTCAAGCCATTTTACAAGGGTTGGCAACTGATGGTGGGTTGTTTACCCCTATTTCCATGCCAAGGGTTGAGTTGGATTTTTCTGTACTCAAAGATGCTTCTTATCAAGAAATTGCCAAGTTGATTTTGTCGGCTTTTTTGGATGATTTTACGGCAGATGAGCTGGACTACTGTATCAAAAATGCCTACGATAGCAAGTTTGACATACCAGCTATTGCCTCAGTTGTCAAACTAAAAGGTCAGTACAACTTGGAACTTTTCCGTGGCTCAACCATTGCCTTTAAGGACATGGCACTGTCTATCTTGCCTTATTTGATGACGACAGCGGCTAAAAAACATGGTCTGGAAAATGAGATTGTCATTTTAACTGCAACATCTGGTGATACAGGTAAGGCTGCTATGGCCGGTTTTGCGGATGTACCAGGTACACAAATCATCGTCTTCTACCCACGTGACGGGGTATCTAAGGTCCAAGAATTGCAGATGACTACGCAGACGGGGGCTAATACTCACGTGGTGGCCATTGATGGTAACTTTGACGATGCTCAGACTAATGTGAAGCACATGTTCAATGACGAGAATCTTCGTGCCAAGTTGGCGGATAAAAAACTCCAGTTTTCATCAGCCAACTCCATGAATATCGGTCGCTTAGTGCCACAGATTGTTTACTATGTTTATGCCTACGCTCAGCTGGTTAAGACTGGTGAGATTGCGGCGGGCGACAAGATCAATTTCACTGTTCCGACAGGGAATTTTGGGAATATCTTAGCGGCTTACTACGCTAAGCAGATCGGTCTTCCAGTTGGCAAGCTCATCTGTGCTTCCAACGACAACAATGTCCTAACCGACTTCTTCTCAACTGGTGTTTACGACAAGAACCGTACTTTCCGCGTGACCACTAGTCCATCTATGGATATTTTGGTCTCATCAAACTTGGAGCGTTTGATTTTCCACCTTTTTGGTAATGACGCTGTCAAAACAGCGGAGCTGATGGAAGCCTTGAACACAGCTGGTCAGTATGAGATACAGGGGGCTGACCCGGATATTTTATCTTTCTTTGTTGCTGCCTTTGCGACAGAAGAAGAAACTGCTGCAGAAATCAAACGTGTTTATGAGGAGTCAGGCTATATTGAAGACCCACATACGGCTGTAGCATCTGCAGTTTATAAGAAATATGTACAGCAAACTGGTGATCAGACTCCAACAGTAATTGCTTCAACAGCTAGTCCGTACAAGTTCCCTGTGGTTGCGGTTGAAGCTGTGACTGGTCAGTCAGGTTTAACTGACTTTGAAGCTCTTGCAAAATTACATGAGATTTCAGGTGTAGCCTTGCCACCAGCTGTAGATGGTTTGGAAACTGCACCGGTTCGTCACAATACCGTTGTTGCAGCTGCGGATATGCAAGCAGAAGTAGAACGATATTTGGATGTTTAATGCATGGATATTTTTATACAAACTGTTTAAACGACAGTTTGTTTTTTAAAGTAAAAATATTTAATTGAGTTGATGTTGATACCACAAAAAATGAATTGGAGAATATGAACAAAAAGATTTGCAAAGAACTAATATCAATTGCCTTTCCTGCAATGGGAGAAAACCTTCTTCAAATGTTGATGGGGATTGTGGATTCCTATTTGGTCGCCAGTCTTGGAATCGTAGCTTTATCTGGCGTATCGATTGCGAATAATCTATTAGCCGTCTATCAGGCGGTTTTTATTGCGTTAGCTGCAGCCGTTTCATCCCAATTGGCCCATGTTTTAGGAAAAGAGAAAGGAATGCAGATTACTGCCATTGTCACCGATAGTGTCAAGTTGACTGTTTATGTAGGCGTATTTCTGGGTATTTTAGCGGTTATACTAGGTCCAACATTGCTGACTAGCTTGGGGGCAGAACGTGAGGTAGCTCAACTTGGTGGTCTCTATTTGATCTTGGTCGGGGGTAGTATTTTGTTACTGGGACTTATGACCTGTTTGGGTGGAATCCTGAGAACTCTTGGTCAACCTCGTTATCCAATGTATATTAGTTTATTTTCAAATCTCCTAAATGCCGTATTTTCGGCCATTGCAGTTTTTGTACTCCATACAGGGGTGGCCGGAGTTGCTTTTGGAACGATATTGTCAAGAATAGTCGGGTGCGGTCTACTTTGGTCACGCCTCTTGATCTCTATTAAACCAAGTACTTGGTCTGTTGATAAAGAGTTAGTTAGGCTTGCCCTACCTGCTATTGGCGAACGGTTGATGATGAGAGCAGGTGATGTAGTCATTGTAGGAATGATTACTGGTTTGGGAACGGCTGTTGTTGCTGGAAATGCGATTGGGGAAACCATTACTCAATTTAACTATATGCCCACCTTAGGAATCTCAGTAGCAACGCTTATTATGACTGCAAAGAGTAGGCAAGATTCGTTAGCTGTTCAACGGATTTATCGAATTGGTCTTGGACTCTCGCTGATTTTTATGTTCGTAATAGGAGGCATTAGTTACTTAGCAGGACCTTTACTAATTAGTCTTTTCACGATGGATGTTCAAGTGGCACAAGCTAGTCAGACGGTCTTGCTCTATTCTGTCCTTGGGGTACCTTTTACAGCAGCAACTCTTGTCTTTACAGGACTTTGGCAGGGTATGGGCAATGCTCGACTACCTTTTTATGCGACTGGTATAGGCATGTGGGTGGTTCGAATAGGTCTAGCATATTTTCTAATAAAAAATTTTCAATTAGGCTTGCCTAGTATTTGGCTTGCAACGATAGCAGATAATGCCTTTCGAGCAAGTTTTTTATATGTTCGATTCAGATACTCCACAGGATGATTTACTCTTTAAGGTTTTTATAAGAAATCTTTTAGTTTTGTTTAAGTTATGAGAGCTATACTGTCTTCAAGCTAGAAATAGCAAACAAATTCTTTTTCATATAATCTCCTAGAAAGCAGTCGGCGATGGTCGGCTGTTTTCGTGTCTTCAATTCTTTTGTAAAAATGGTATAATAGAACTGATTGTATAAGGAGAATAAAATGTCGGCAATAGGAAAAGCATCTGGGAAAATTATATTGATGGGCGAGCATTCAGTGGTTTATGGACAGCCGGCGATTGCGATGCCTTTTTCTGCTGTAGAAATTATTGCCAAAGTGACAGCTCAGGGAGAGGCTCTGAGTGTCGACTGTGATTTTTATAAGGGCCTTGTCCATAAGATGCCTAAAATATGGGAAAGCCTCAAACATGCTATACGATTTTCACTACATCGTATCGGAGCGCCAACAGATCCGGCCATTCACATTAAAATTAGCTCGACTATTCCTGCTGAAAGAGGAATGGGTTCAAGTGCAGCGGTGGCAGTTGCTGTAGCACGGGCTCTATTTGCGCATTATGAAAAAATATTGACCGATAAGGAGTTGTGGGAAATAGTTCAATCCTCGGAAAAAATAGCTCATGGGAATCCGTCGGGAATAGACGCAGCAACCACAAGTGGTAAGTCACCTGTCTTTTTTATTAAAAATCAGCCTATGGAGCCACTAGAACTCAAACTCAGTGCCTATCTAGTAGTGGCAGATACTGGTGTGACAGGAAATACCTTAGAAGCTATTTCAGATGTCGCGGATTTGTTGGAGAAAAAGCCAGAGGCGATGAAGTTTGTTGAGGAACTCGGAAGCTTAGCGAAACAGGCTAAAGAAGACTTAGCCACTGACCAAGCTGAGCTTCTAGGAAGTAAAATGAATCAAGCTCATGTCCTTCTGCAAGAATTAGGTGTATCTGATCCCAGTCTTGATCAGCTAGTACGCATTTCTCAAGAGTCCGGAGCACTTGGAGCTAAATTAACTGGTGGTGGTCGAGGAGGTTGCATGATTGCATTGGCAAAAAATGCAGAAGATGCTCAAAAAATAGCTCAAACATTAAAACAAGCTGGTGCTCGCCAGACATGGATACAATATTTAGGAGAAATCAATGACTAAAAAAATAGGAATTGCCCGCGCCCATACAAATATCGCTTTGATTAAATACTGGGGGAAACGAGATAAGGAGCTATTTTTACCTATGAACTCCAGTTTGTCCTTGACACTTGATGCTTTTTATACGGATACAAAAGTTGTTTTTGACTCAGAATTGACAGGTGACGAATTTTATCTCAATGGAAATGTACAAAATGAAAAAGAAATTTTAAAAATTTCTCGATTTTTGGATTTATTTCGCGAATATATAGGTGAAGGGAATTTTGCTCGAGTTGAAAGTCTAAATTTTGTTCCAACTGCTGCTGGTTTGGCAAGTTCTGCATCGGCCTTTGCGGCTCTAGCACTTGCAACGGCAACTGCTTTACATCTCGATTTGTCACCAGCTCAGCTTTCAACCTTTGCACGGAGAGGGTCTGGGTCAAGCACACGTAGCCTATTTGGTGGCTTTGTCGAGTGGGATATGGGTACTGGATCTGAAGATTCCATGGCTCGGCCAATTGATGATGCTGACTGGGACATTGCCATGATTGTCTTAGCTGTAAATACCGGACCTAAAAAAATTGCAAGTCGAGAAGGAATGGACCATACAGTAGCTACTTCGCCTTTCTATTCCGCTTGGGTGGAGACCGCCCAATCAGATTTGGCAGATATCAAAGATTCCATTGCTAATCGTGATTTTGAGAGACTTGGTCAAATTACAGAACACAATGGTATGAAAATGCATGCAACAACCCTTTCCGCGAATCCCCCTTTTACCTATTGGACGCCAGATAGTTTGCTTGCTCAAGAGGCTGTTCGTCAGGTTCGTGAAAAGACTGGTTTGTCAGCATATATGACGATGGATGCTGGACCAAATGTTAAAGTTCTCTGCCGTGAAAGTGAGATGGATGAATTTGTCAATAAACTATCTCAGATTTTTCCAAGAGAAAAAATAATTACCAGTAAGCCAGGTCCTGCTGCCTATATTTTAAGCGAGGAAGAGTGGCACGCATCACAAAAAAATTTGAAAAGAGTTTAGAACATGAAGGTAGTGACCAAGGTTCCAGGTAAATTGTTTTTGGCTGGAGAATATGCGGTGGTGGAGTCAGGAAACCCAGCAGTGATAGCAGCAGTTGACCGTTATTTAACGGTTAGTATTGAGTCGGCTGAAAGTGGAATGATTCACTCTACCCAGCAGTCTGATATGTTTTTAACATGGTATCGCACAAATGAACAGATTCTTGTTTCGGAAGAAAATCCTTATCAGATTGTCTTGACAGCTTTACAAGTATCAGAAGAATTTCTGCGTGAACAAGGGATACCATGTCAAGGCTACTACAGTGTAACGATTCAATCAGAATTGGATGACCAAGATTCTGGGACTAAATATGGTCTAGGTTCATCAGGTGCTGTAACGGTTGCTACTGTTGAAGCTATACTGCTCTATTATGGTTACGAATTGGATCCTTTATTGGTTTTCAAATTGTCTGTGTTGACTCAGGCAAGATTGAATATGACGGGCTCGCATGGAGATTTGGCGGCGTCTAGTTTTCGCGGGCTTGTCGCATACTATTCTCTTGATAAATCCTGGTTGTCGGAGCAGATGTCTGTGCAAGGTTTGAGTAATCTTCTTGCAAGTGATTGGAAAGATTTGCAGATTAAGCAGATTGGGTTGCCTGCACCATTGGAATTACTAGTTGGTTGGACAGGATCTGCTGCATCGACAACGCACCTAGTATCACATATGAAGAGCAAAAAAACGCAGCAGTCTAAGGAAGAAATATATTCCCAGTTTTTGAATGATTCCAAAGTATGTGTAGAGCAGTTGATATGGGCTTGCCAAAATAGAGATATACCTTGTATAAAACAGGCCGTTACTCGCAATCGCTATTTATTGCGAAAATTTTCGGAAGATATGAGTCTGACCATTGAAACTCCTTTGTTGACGGAACTTTGTGATAGTGCAGAAGCAAATGGTGCCGTAGCAAAGTCATCAGGAGCGGGAGGTGGCGACTGTGGTATTTGTTTAGTTGACAGCCAAGAGCAAAAAGAAGCTATCCAAATTATTTGGGAGCAGGCAGGAATTTTTCCACTTCCCTTAACGATTGCAGAAAGAAATAAGGAGAGAATATGATCTATCAACGAATTGAAGGATTAAACCGTAAAGATCAGCATGTTGCATTAGCTGATTTGCAATATAATGATGAATCTGCAGCGGATTTTGCCCAAACACGATTTGTTCACCATTCATTACCTGAAATGGCGATTGAGGATGTTTCAATAAAGACACAGGTAGCAGGCTTAGAGTTTGACAGACCATTTTTTATTAATGCTATGACAGGCGGGAGTGAAAAAACAGGTCAAATCAATCAATTGCTGGGAATTATTGGACATGTCAGTAAAATCGCAATTGCTTCTGGGTCAGTGAGTGAAGCGATCAAGGATCCAAGTGTAGCAAAGACATTTTCGGTCTTGCGTCGTGAAAACCCACATGGTATTATCTTTGCAAATTTAGGTGCTCACCATGATGTTGAAAGTGCTAAACGCGCAATTGATCTCTTAGAAGCTAATGCTATTCAAATTCATATCAATGCTCCTCAAGAGATAATTATGCCAGAAGGTGATCGCGATTTTTCAATGTGGTTGAAGAATATTGAGTCGCTTGTAAGAGGCTTAGAGGTTCCTGTTATTGTTAAAGAAGTTGGTTTCGGTATGAGTCGTGAAACCATAGCGCAATTGAAGTCAGTCGGAGTGGAAACAGTTGACATCTCTGGTACAGGTGGGACAAACTTTGCTAAGATTGAGAATGCGCGCCGCATTTTTCAAGAGTTTACATATTTGGAAGGATGGGGTCAGTCTACGGTTGAATCGTTGATAGAAGCAGCTAGTCTTCCAATCGAACAGCGTCCAGCGATTATAGCGTCTGGAGGAATAAAAAATCCATTTGATATTGTGAAATCACTTGCCTTGGGAGCTGATTTAGTCGGATTATCTAACCGTATCTTACAATATGTAAAAGATGGTAAAATGGACCAAATGGAGAAGGCTTTTTATGATTTGTCGGTTATGAACGGTGAAATTCGTGATATTATGACTCTCCTAGGTGCAAAAGATATTGCATCGTTGAGGAAGACAGATCTTATCTTGCCTGCATCTGTACAATATTGGTGTCAAGCGCGTGGTATTGACTGGCAGTTGTACGGTCAACGTTCTAAAAAATAGATGAATGTTAGTAAAGGACGGATATTCTGTCCTTTTTTTAAACATTTCTTTCGTTTTTATCAGATTTGTGGTAGAATAATAAAAAATTATATCGAGGTAAACAAATGAAAGCAATTATTACAGTTGTTGGTAAAGACAAATCGGGTATTGTAGCTGGTGTAGCAGGAAAAGTTGCAGAATTAGGACTGAATATTGATGATATTTCTCAAACCGTTTTAGACCAGTATTTCACAATGATGGCCTTGGTATCTGCCGAAGAAAAGAAGGACTTTACGAAGCTTCGTGCAGAATTGGAAGCTTATGGTGAGGCTTTAAACGTTAAAATCAATATTCAAAGTGCAGCTATTTTTGATGCGATGCACAATTTATAAGGAGAGTAATTTTTATATGGATATTAGACAGGTAACTGAAACGATTGCCATGATCGAGGAACAGCACTTCGATATTCGGACGATTACTATGGGGATTTCTCTTTTAGATTGTATTGATCCTGACATTGAAAAAGCTGCTGAGAAAGTTTATTCTAAAATTGTGACCAAGGCAAAGAATTTGGTTTCGGTTGGGGATGAAATAGCAGCAGAATTAGGGATTCCTATTGTCAATAAACGTGTGTCTGTAACGCCGATTGCCTTAATTGGTGCGGCGACTGATGCGACAGATTATCTCCCATTGGCTCATGCTTTGGACAAGGCAGCTAATGAAATCGGAATTGACTTTATCGGAGGTTTTTCAGCCCTTGTTCAAAAAGGCTATCAAAAAGGTGATGAAATTCTGATCAATTCCATTCCACAAGCCTTAGCACAGACTTCAAAGGTTTGTTCATCGGTTAATATCGGTTCGACAAAGTCCGGTATTAACATGACTGCTGTGAGAGATATGGGAAGAATCATCAAGGAAACAGCCGAAGCTTCTGAGATGGGTGCTGCTAAGTTGGTGGTTTTTGCGAATGCGGTTGAAGATAATCCGTTTATGGCTGGCGCTTTCCATGGTGTTGGTGAGGCAGATGTCGTTATTAATGTGGGTGTTTCTGGGCCAGGTGTAGTAAAGCGTGCTCTGGAAAAAGTCCGCGGGGAGAGCTTTGATGTAGTAGCTGAAACAGTGAAGAAAACAGCCTTTAAAATAACTCGTATCGGTCAGCTAGTGGGCAATATGGCGAGCGAACGTTTGGGTGTCAAATTTGGTATCGTTGACCTCTCACTTGCTCCAACACCTGCTGTCGGGGACTCTGTTGCGCGTGTCTTGGAGGAAATGGGATTGGAAACCGTTGGCACACATGGAACAACAGCTGCACTAGCTTTGCTAAATGACGCGGTGAAAAAAGGTGGCGTTATGGCTTGTAACCAAGTAGGTGGTTTATCAGGCGCATTCATTCCTGTATCTGAAGATGAAGGGATGATTGCAGCGGTACAAAGTGGATCGCTCAATCTTGAAAAATTAGAAGCTATGACTGCGATTTGTTCTGTCGGTTTGGACATGATTGCTATTCCAGAAACGACTCCAGCTGAAACCATTGCAGCAATGATTGCAGATGAGGCAGCCATTGGGGTAATTAATCAAAAAACAACAGCAGTCCGTATTATCCCATTAGGCAAGGAAGGTGATTTGATCGAATTTGGAGGTCTTCTAGGAACAGCTCCTGTTATGAAAGTTAACCAAGCATCTTCTGTTGATTTTATCAACCGAGGTGGTCAGATTCCTGCGCCAATTCATAGTTTTAAGAATTAAAAAACGTAGACCGATTGCCCAAACAGTCGGTTTTTTTGTTATACTATTAAGAAATGATAAGGAGAATACTATGGCAGACGTAAGATTATACATTTCCCGTCATGGAAAAACGATGTTTAATACAATTGGTCGGGTACAAGGTTGGTGTGATACGCCTCTTACCAAAAAGGGAGAAGAAGGTATTCGTGAGTTAGGGCTTGGACTGAAAGATACCGGAGTCGATTTCAAATTAGCTGTGTCAAGCGACTTGGGACGAACAGTTCAAACGATGACCATTGCTTTGCGGGAATTGGAAAAATTAGGGAAAATTCCATATTATCAGGATAAACGCATTCGAGAATGGTGTTTTGGTAGTTTTGAGGGTATGTATGATGCAGAACTATTTCAAGGAGTTCTTCCTCGCTTGAAAGGAACGGTGGATGCGAAAGGAATGTCATTTGCAGAAATAGCGACAGGGATTCAAGAAGCAGACACAGCTGGTTGGTCTGAATCATGGGAAGTGCTTAGCAATCGTATTTTGACAGGTTTTGAATCTATTGCTCAAGACTTGGAAAAGCAAGGTGGAGGAAATGCCTTGGTTGTTAGTCATGGTATGACGATAGCCACACTCGCTCATCTACTCGACCCAGAGAGGGGGGCAGATGTTGCATTGGATAATGGCTCAATTACAGTTCTCAAGTATGAGAATGGCTCATTCACCATTGAATCATTTGGGGACATGTCCTATCGCCAACGAGGAGCAGAATTAATAGCTCAAGGGAAATGACGAAAGAATCAGAGTTTCATCTCTGATTTTTTTTGATATGTATATCGAGGTGCGATATACTTTATATATCGAGATGCGATATATAGCAATGCGAAAGGAGTCTTATGAATGACAAATTAAAACGAGTCTATGTTCCCATGACAGAGACAGCCTTCTATATTCTCTTTCATTTACAGCAGGAACGACATGGTTACGATATTACACAGAAGACTAAGGAAGTCACGGCAGGTCAAGTCGTTATTAGCCCCGGAACCATGTACGGCACCCTATCGAAAATGGAAAAGGATGGCTTGATTGCCTTTGTCAGAGAAGAAGACAAGCGAAAGTTTTACCAAATAACAGCAACAGGTCGAGAAATTCTAGACATAGAATTGGCTCGAATTGAACGACTTTATCGAAATAGTAAGTCGGAAAGTTATGGAAACTAAGATAGAATGTAAAGTATTTTTTATCACGGATTTCAATCAGCAGGCGCAGTATCTGACTGAAATGCATCGGAAAGGGTGGAGGCTAACTAAAATTCGTTGGAGCTTCTTTTATCATTTTGAAAAATGTGAGCTAGAAGATATGTCGCCTACCAAGTTGATTTTAAAGAAAGTAAAAACAAGGATAGAGAATCCTATCTACGCATGTACGAGGACTATGGTTGGGAATTTGTCACATCATGCCAAAACTTCGTTATTTTTAGGAAGGCAGCTGTAAAGGGAGATCTTGAGATATACGGTGATAGGGAAAGCAAGCTGGTATTTGTGAAAACAATCTTCCAAAGACGCTATTTGCTATCTTTGGGACTGTACGGCATTCTACTGGGAACAAGTTTGCGTTCGCGTCCAGGTTTTGTCTTAGGCATTTCTATCATTTATATTCCGCTTTTATTATTACTAGGTATCCGTTTTTATCGTATGGTAAAGAGTAACTAGGTCCTAAGACTGATTTTTAGCACTCTAAGCAAAAGAGTGCTAATTTTTTGTCTTTTTCTCTTGACAATTCATTTTTTCAGCGTATAATAGGAGTATATAGTTTAGCACTCATTATAAGAGAGTGCTAAAAATGAACATATCATTCTCATGAAAGGAGCGAAGATGATTACCCAACGTCAAAATGATATTTTGAATCTGATTGTTGAATTGTTTACGCGCCATCATGAGCCAGTTGGTTCTAAGGCCTTGCAGGAGATGATTTCTTCTAGCTCAGCAACGATTCGAAATGATATGGCTAAGTTAGAGCAATTAGGCCTTTTGGAAAAAGCACACACGTCTAGTGGAAGGATACCGAGTCGAGCTGGTTTTCAATATTTTGTAAATCATTCACTGAATTTAGAGAATTTAGAGTATATTGACGAGGAAGATGTCTATCAGATAGTTAAGGCTTTCGATTTTGAAGCTTTTAAACTAGAAGATATATTGGAGCGGGCCAGTCAGGTTTTAGCAGATTTGACAGAATACACATCAGTTATTTTAGATGTGGAGCCGACCAGTCAACAGTTGACTTCCTTTGACATAGTACAGCTAAGTAATCACGATGCTTTGGCAGTTTTGACACTAGATCAGTGCAAGCCAGTCACTGTCCAATTTGCGATTCCGAAGAACTTTTTATCAAGGGATTTGGAAGTACTAAGACGCCTAGTTGATGAACGATTTGTTGGACAGACAGTTCTGTCTATTCACTATAAACTGCGGACGGAAATACCTCAAGTGGTACAGCGATACTTTACTACAACGGACAATGTCTTAGATTTGATGGATTACATTTTTTCCAACTTATTTCAAGAAACAGTCTTTATTAGTGGCAAAGTTGCTTCGCTAACTTATGGAAATCTTGCTACCTACCAATTATTGGATAGCCCACAACTTCTGGCGCCAGAACTACGACAAGGATTGGCACCGAATCAGCAGTCCAGCATTGTGATAGCCGAGCACAGAGATCCAGCTCTTGCAGACATAACGATGATTCATCATCGCTTTCCTATCCCCTATCGGGGTATGGCTCAGATGAGTTTGCTTGGTCCTATTGACATGGACTATCGTAGACAGATGAGTATAATCAACATCATCAGCCGCGTCCTATTTATGAAATTAACTGATTACTACAGATATTTGAGTAGTAATCATTATGAAGTTAATTAAGATGTGACGGCGTGAAGGAAACGATTGAAAAATAGGAGATTGACGCGGTGTCATCAGACGCAAGGAAATCTATCTTTTTTCTGAGTTTCTAGCCCGAACTCAATTTATTATTTGTCAAAGTAATAATAGAAAATGAAGAGGTGAACAACTTGTCAGAAGAAATCAAAAATGAAGAAATCGTAGAAGAGGTTGAAACAGTAGAAGAGGTTGAAACAACAGAAGAAGTTGTGGAAACTCCTGAAAAATCAGAATTGGACTTAGCAAATGAAGAGGTAAACAACTTGTCAGAAGAAATCAAAAATGAAGAAATCGTAGAAGAGGTTGAAACAACAGAAGAAGTTGTGGAAACTCCTGAAAAATCAGAATTGGACTTAGCAAATGAGCGTGCAGACGATTTTGAAAATAAATATCTGAGGGTTCATGCAGAAATGCAAAATATCCAACGTCGTGCCAACGAGGAACGCCAAACCATTCAACGTTACCGTTCGCAAGATTTAGCTAAGAAAATCTTGCCAAGCTTGGATAACTTGGAACGTGCCCTTCAAGTCGAAGGATTGACTGATGATGTCAAAAAAGGTTTGGAAATGGTGCAGGAAAGTTTGATTCAAGCCCTTAAAGAAGAAGGGGTGGAAGAAGTCGCTACAGATGTCTTTGACCCAAAACTTCATATGGCTATTCAAACAGTCCCAGCCACAGACGACTGCCCAGCAGAACGCATCGCACAAGTATTACAAAAAGGCTACAAGTTGCATGAACGTCTGTTGAGACCGGCTATAGTGGTGGTATCAGAATAGTCGCTCTGCTATTTTTCAAAAAAGAAACCTGACCGAGATGTCGTTAAACTAATTGAAAAGAAAGTAAATTAAAAAGAAAGTAAATTAAAAAGAGGTAAATCATATGTCTAAAATTATCGGTATTGACTTAGGTACAACAAACTCAGCAGTTGCAGTTCTTGAAGGAACTGAACCAAAAATCATCGCAAACCCAGAAGGAAACCGCACAACTCCGTCTGTTGTGTCTTTCAAAAATGGTGAAATCATCGTTGGTGATGCGGCAAAACGCCAAGCAGTAACCAACCCAGATACCATCATCTCTATCAAATCAAAAATGGGAACTTCTGAAAAAGTTTCAGCAAACGGTAAAGAATACACACCACAAGAAATCTCAGCTATGATTCTTCAATACTTGAAAGGCTACGCTGAAGAATATCTTGGTGAAAAAGTAACTAAAGCTGTTATCACTGTTCCTGCTTACTTCAACGATGCTCAACGTCAAGCAACCAAAGATGCTGGTAAAATCGCTGGTCTGGAAGTAGAACGTATCGTCAACGAGCCAACTGCAGCAGCCCTTGCTTATGGGTTGGACAAGACTGACAAAGACGAGAAAATTTTGGTATTCGACCTTGGCGGTGGTACTTTCGACGTGTCTATCCTTGAACTTGGTGACGGTGTCTTTGATGTACTTGCTACAGCAGGTGACAACAAACTTGGTGGTGATGATTTCGACCAAAAGATTATCGACCACATGGTTGCAGAATTCAAGAAAGAAAATGGCATCGACTTGTCAGCAGACAAAATGGCTCTTCAACGTTTGAAAGATGCTGCTGAAAAAGCGAAGAAAGATCTTTCAGGTGTCACTTCAACTCAAATCAGCTTGCCGTTCATCACTGCAGGTGCAGCTGGTCCGCTTCACTTGGAAATGACATTGACTCGTGCGAAATTTGATGAATTGACTTACGATCTTGTAGAACGCACAAAGACTCCAGTTCGTCAAGCCCTTTCAGATGCAGGCCTTAGCTTGTCAGAAATTGACGAAGTGATTCTTGTCGGTGGTTCAACTCGTATCCCAGCTGTTGTAGAAGCTGTTAAGGCTGAAACAGGTAAAGAGCCAAACAAATCTGTAAACCCTGACGAAGTCGTTGCTATGGGTGCGGCAATCCAAGGTGGTGTTATCACTGGTGATGTGAAAGACGTTGTCCTTCTTGACGTAACACCATTATCACTTGGTATTGAAACAATGGGTGGTGTATTTACAAAACTCATCGAGCGTAACACAACTATCCCAACTTCTAAATCACAAGTCTTCTCAACTGCTGCAGACAACCAGCCAGCCGTTGACATCCACGTGCTTCAAGGTGAGCGCCCAATGGCAGCGGACAACAAGACTCTTGGTCGCTTCCAATTGACTGACATCCCTGCAGCACCTCGTGGTATTCCACAAATCGAAGTAACATTTGATATCGATAAGAACGGTATTGTTTCTGTAAAAGCTAAAGACCTTGGTACACAAAAAGAACAAACCATCGTTATCCAGTCTAACTCAGGTTTGACAGAAGAAGAAATCGACCGCATGATGAAAGATGCAGAAGCAAACGCTGAAGCAGATAAGAAACGTAAGGAAGAAGTGGATCTTCGTAACGATGTTGACCAAGCAATCTTTGCGACTGAGAAAACTCTTAAAGAAACTGAAGGCAAAGGCTTTGATGCAGAACGCGACCAAGCCCAAGCAGCTCTTGATGAGTTGAAAGCAGCCCAAGAAGCTAACAACTTGGACGACATGAAGGCTAAACTTGAAAACCTCAACGAAAAAGCTCAAGCACTTGCTGTTAAAATGTACGAACAAGCTGCTGCAGCTCAACAAGCAGCACAAGGTGCTCAATCAGCTGATTCATCAAACAACAATGGTGATGACGTTGTTGACGGTGAATTCACTGAAAAATAAGATGTGAGAGCGTTAAAAGAACGACAGAAAAATAGGAACTTGACGCTGAATGCTTGCATTCAAGGAAAGTTATCTTTTTTCCGAAGTTCTTAGCTCGAACTCAGTTCTTATCTTTTCGAGAATAGAAATCATTCTTCAATAAAATTAATTTCCAATCACAGAGGTTGCAACCCAGCCTCTGTTTTTGGGTAAATAGCATTCTAACTTTCACAGAATTGAATACGCCTACGACTCTGTGGAAAAAGATAAACTTTTCCTAGATGCGAGGCATCGTCGGATAGTTTCCTATTTTTCTTTGAGTCGCTTAACGGCTTAATATCTTCATAGGAAGGAAAGTGTTTGTAATCGAACACGGGCTACTTTCAATATTTCAAAGAAAGGAATATAAGTTCGTTAATTCGAACACAGGCTAAAAAACTAGTGAAAAGATAAACTTCCTAGTGTGTTTTACACACTGCGTCAGTTTGCTGTTTTCACTTTTCCAAAACCATGATAGAAAGGAAAGTGTTCGTAATCGAACACGGGCTACTTTCTGAGTTTCGTCTATTATTTAACGAAAGGAAATGAACTCGCCCTAAAAGCTGTGTGAAAAGTCAAAAAGTCTGGGATAGACTTTTTGAGAAATACCTGTCGCTTATTGTTTTTGTACGACAGGGCTGAAAGTGTCCACTGGACACTTTCACTCCCTATTTTCACTTTGCTTTTAACGGGCATGGTATCTTATATGAACAATACTGAATTTTACGATCGTCTGGGGGTTTCTAAGGATGCCTCACAGGACGAGATAAAAAAAGCATATCGGAAGCTTTCAAAAAAATACCATCCAGACATTAATAAGGATCCGGGTGCGGAGGATAAATATAAAGAAGTTCAAGAGGCTTATGAAACTTTGAGCGACCCTCAAAAACGGGCTGCCTATGACCAATATGGTCCTGCAGGAGCCAATGGTGGCTTCGGTGGTGGAGCAGGTGGTTTTGGTGGATTTGATGGAGCTGGTTTCGGCGGTTTTGAAGATATCTTCTCAAGCTTCTTTGGTGGAGGCGGTGCAAGCCGTAATCCTAATGCACCTCGTCAAGGGGATGATTTGCAGTATGTAGTCAACTTGAAATTTGAAGAAGCGATTTTTGGTGTGGAACGAGAAATTTCCTACAATCGTGAAGCAACCTGCCAGACTTGTTCAGGTTCTGGTGCAAAACCTGGAACTAGTCCAGTAACCTGTGGTCGCTGTCATGGCTCTGGTGTCATTAATGTGGATACACAAACACCTCTTGGAACCATGCGTCGCCAAATGACTTGTGATGTCTGTCACGGTCGTGGGAAACAAATCAAAGACCCATGTACGACTTGTCATGGTACTGGTCGTGAAAAACAAGCTCATACAGTAACAGTTAAAGTTCCTGCGGGTGTTGAATCAGGTCAACGTATTCGTTTGGCAGGTCAAGGGGAAGCTGGTTTTAATGGAGGTCCTTATGGAGATCTTTATGTAGTCATCCAGGTTCAAGCCTCAGACAAGTTTGAGCGTGAGGGAACAACGATTCACTATAAATTGAATCTGAACTTTGTTCAGGCAGCTTTAGGTGACACTGTTCATGTACCAACTGTTCACGGTGATGTTGACTTGGTTATTCCAGAAGGTACCCAGACTGGTAAAACATTCCGTCTAAAAGGAAAAGGTGCGCCTAGCATTCGTGGTGGAGCGATGGGCGATCAGTATGTTACCGTCAATGTTGTGACTCCGACAGGATTAAACGATCGTCAAAAAGCCGCTCTAAAAGAATTCGCCAGAGCTTCGAATATTGAAGTAAAACCACAGAAAAAAGGCTTCTTTGATAAAGTAAAAGATGCGCTTGACGACTTATAATTGGAAAAATCAGTAAGGAATACTTGCTGATTTTTTCTATCCATGTTACCCTTAAAGGGAGAAGTGAGGTAACAAATGGAATTTAAAGATGCGACAGCCATGTCCCAAGCAATTAGAGAAAAACGAATTTCTTCAAGAGAATTAGTTGAGGATGTGATCCAAACCATTGAGAAATTGAATCCTCTTTATAATGCTGTTGTCTCAAAACAGTATGAAACTGCCTTAGCTGAAGCAGATAATCTTGATCGTCATGGTGATGAAGATAAACCATTCTTGGGTGTTCCTCTCCTATTGAAGGATTTGGGGCAAAATGAAAGTGGTCAACCTTCTACATCTGGATCACGATTGTTTAAAGCTAGCATTGCTAGCCAAACAGATTATTTTGTACAAGCCCTTAAAAATATGGGTTTCCTTATCTTGGGGCGCACAAACACACCTGAATTTGGTTTTAAAAATATTTCTGATTCAACTCTTCATGGACCTGTAAGATTACCACTTGATAGGACACGAAATGCAGGAGGGTCTAGTGGTGGTGCAGCTGCAGCAGTTGCTTCAGGAATGGTCCCAATTGCGGCAGCTTCTGATGGAGGAGGATCCATTCGAATTCCTGCTTCATTTAATGCCTTGATTGGGCTCAAACCTAGTAGAGGACGAGTTCCTGTAGGACCTTCTTCCTATCGTGGTTGGCAGGGTGCTTCCAGCAATTTTGCATTGACCAGATCGATAAGAGATACCAAGCGCCTTCTTTTTCACTTACAAACCTATCAGGTTGATGCTCCCTTTCCACTTGCTCCTTTAGTCAAAGATTCCCTGTTTTGTCCGATGACAAAGCCGATTAAAATCGCTTTTAGCCTTCAATCTCCAATTGGAACGTTGGTTTCAAACGATGCAAAAAATGCTGTTATCCAGCTTTTACCACAATTAGAGGCGCTTGGATACGAGGTGGAAGAGCTAAAAACACCAATTTTAGATGGCATTGAGGTGATGAAAGCCTATTATCTCATGAATAGCGTGGAGACTGCCCAAATGTTTGACGATATTGAAGCATTTATCGGACGACCGATGACGGTGGAGGATATGGAACCAATGACATGGGCTATCTATCAAAGTGGACAAACTATTCCAGCAAAACTTTACTCTAAAGTCTTGCAAGATTGGGACCAATACAGTGCAAAAATGGCAACTTTTCATGAATCCTATGATCTATTGTTGACACCAACAGTAGCAGATGTTGCACCAACCTTAGAGCAATTTATTCCCACAGATCAGATGGTAAATCGCTTATTGCATTCGCAAGAATTATCAATGTCGGAACAACAACAGTTAATTTGGGACATGTTCGAGGATAGTTTAGCATGGACACCGTTTACCCAACAAGCCAATATTACAGGTCAACCATCAATCAGCTTACCAACCTACCACACTAAAAATGGTCTACCAATCGGTGTTCAATTGACAGCTGCAAAAGGAAGGGAAGATATCTTACTTCAAGTGGCTGAAACTCTGGAGGTCTCAAAGTGTTGGGAAATGTAAGGGAATACATTTTTTGGTTCAATTATTTGCAAAAACGATTTCTAAATGTTAACCTATAAAAGTTGGTGAGGTAACACCTAAAAAGATTATAGGGGCAATGGCTCCAAAGGAGATTGTTTATGTTGAAAAAAGTTTTAGCCTCAGCGCTTCTGGTTTCTGCTCTAGCATTGTCAGCATGCTCTAGTAGTAGTTCGAGCACAAATAGTTCCTCTGCTGAACAAACGCAGTGGGAAAAAGTGCAAGAAGCTGGTGTATTGAAAGTAGCAACACCAGGTACTTTGTTCCCAACGTCATACTATAATGATAATAAGGAACTAGTTGGTTATGAAATTGACATGATCAACGAAATCGGTAAGCGATTGGATCTTGAAATCGAATATCAAGAAATTGGTGTAGCAGAAGCATTCACTGCTGTAGATAGTGGCAAGGTTGATATTTCTGTGAATAACTTTGATATATTAGAAGCACGTAAGGAAAAGTACAACTTCTCTATCCCTTACAAGTATTCAGTTGGCGGCTACATCGTTCGTGAAGATGGATCTTCTGGTATTGAAGCTGCAGACTTAAGTGACTGGGCTGGTAAAAAAGCAGGTGGTGGAGCTGGTACTCAGTATATGAAAATTGCTGAAAAACAAGGTGCAGAGCCAGTTATTTATGACAATGTGACAAATGATGTGTATCTCCGCGATGTATCGACAGGTCGTACAGATTTTATTCCAAATGACTACTTCACTCAGGTTATGGCGATTCAATGGGTGAAATCGAACTTCCCGGACATTAAAGTAAAAATGGGAGATGCCCAATACAACCCAACAGAACAAGGAATTGTGATGAGCAAATCCGATGATAGTTTGAAAGAAAAACTGGATGAAACCATAGAGGCTATGAAAGCAGATGGGACCTTAAAAGCTATCTCTGAGAAATACTATGGTGGTCAAGACTTGACAGTGCCAGTTGAAAATGCGGATGAATTGCCAGTTATCGATGTAGAGTAATTCTCAATGAAAATCAAAGTAGCTAACCTTCAATAATCTTGACGATGTTGATCATTGTTAAGTTTCAATTTAAGGTTTTAAGAAAAGAGAGGAAAAGATGAATATCAATTGGCAGGCAGTATTTAATGCAGAAATTGCATGGGAGGCAATCCCGCAGATTCTGGAAGGCTTACCTTATACACTTTCCCTGTCATTGATTGGATTTGCATTAGGAACTTTTTGTGGCTTTTTCGTCGCATTGTTACGAATGTCCAAGATTACCCCATTACGCTGGTTAGCTATGCTGCATATCTCACTCATGCGTGGCATCCCACTTATGGTTCTTCTCTTCTTCATTTACTTTGGTCTCCCATTTATGGGAATACAATTGGATGCAATTTCTGCCTCTATCATTGCCTTTACCTCTATGTCTAGTGCCTATATTTCTGAAATTATTCGTGCATCTCTTTCAGCAATAGATAAAGGACAATGGGAGGCAGCAAAGTCGCTTGGCTTGAGAACAAACGTGATTTACCGAAAAATCATCATTCCTCAAGCCTTTCGGATTGCTCTTCCACCTCTAAGTAATGTTTTATTAGACATGGTGAAGAGTACTTCCCTAACTGCTATGATTACGGTTCCGGAGATTTTCAATAAGGCAAAAATTGTCGGAGGAGCCAAGTCTGATTATATGACAGTCTATATATGTGTAGCTCTTATCTACTGGCTTATTTGTACCCTTTATGCGGTTGGACAAGTCCATTTAGAAAAACGATTAGCAACCTATTAATATAAAATATGAAAAATCCCTAGTAATACGCATGTTTTACTAGGGATTTTTTATAGACATTTGAATGAATACTCTTCGAAAATCAAAATTATCTTTTATCAAGAGCCTTAATGAGTGAAAAGCTACAGCGGAGCTTTTCAACCTATTACCTTGAAACAAGAAAGTAATAGAGCTCTGTCTTCTGCTCAATGATGAGAACACAATTCTCTATATTTTCCAGCCTTCAACTATTTCCCAGATAGTTGAAGCTAGACTACTTTTGATTTTCATTGAGTATAACTTTGATGCATCGTTACTTTCGGCCTGCACCTTAGTTGCTTGTTTGAAAGCTAATTTATTCAACTATGCTATTTAAAATACAGGAGTCTCAGTCCATTCAAAATCACAAGAATTGTGGAGCCTTCATGACCAACTACTCCGAGTGGGAGATTAATTGATTGGAAGAGGTTAGAGATGATGAGAACTGCGATGACTGAGAGGGCAAAAATGATATTTTGTTTGATAATTCCACGCATTTTTTTAGATAGGCGGATAGAATACGGAATCCGAGTCAAGTCTTCCATGAGAACAATATCCGCTGATTCCATCGCAATATCTGTACCGCTTCCCATAGCGTAGCTGACATTAGCTTGAGCAAGAGCTGGGGCATCGTTAATCCCATCTCCAACCATACCAACGGAAGCAAACTCTTTTTGCAACTCTTGGATGATTGAGGCCTTATCGGTTGGTAGGCAATTGGCAATGACGCGTTCGATACCGACTTGACTAGCTACATATCGAGCTGTCTTTTCTTGGTCCCCAGTTAGGAGTATAGGCGTTACTCCCATGTCCTTCAATTGACTTATCAGGGTTTTAGTCTCTGGTTTTACACGATCCTCAATGAAAAAGATAGCCATTAGTTGATCGTTTTGGCTGACATAGACCAACGTTTTACCCGTGCCTTCTGCTTGATCAATGTGTGTAATCAAGTCAGTAGAAAGTGGTTTGACCAGCGTTTCTACCACAAAGCCATATTTACCGATTTTCCAGCGATTTCCCTCGTACTCGGCTTCCAATCCTTTACCAGTTAGGTCTTTAAGGTTTTGGAGGACAATAGAGGAGCTGTCAACGGTATAGTTCTGAAGAGCTTGAGCGATAGGATGGCTAGATTGTTTTTCAACTGCTTGAACAATTTCATTGATTAGGTTTTCATCGCCAAGATAGGTTGCCCCGACAACTTCTGGTTTCCCAATGGTTAATGTACCTGTTTTATCGAAAACAATGGCTTCTAAATTTGCGATGTTATCCGCAATATCACCGCCTTTGATAATCATGCCCTTGCGCGCCGCACGGCTTATGGCAGAAAGTGTCGCAGGTGAAGAGCTAGCGACCAGTGCACATGGGGATGTAATGGTTAACAGAATCATACCACGATAGAAGGAATTCAACCAGTCCCATCCTAATGCAAAGTGTACAAAGAGAATGAAAATGGGAACTGCTACAAGTACAACTTTGACATAGGTATCTTCCATATTTTCAATGAAAGTAGCCGTTTTAGACTTTGATTCCTGTGCATTTTCAACCATCTGAACAATTTTGTCAAACAAAGCATCACCTTTTTCAGCTGTAACTTGAACGGTGACAGTTGGACCTTGGTTAATGGTTCCGCCGATAACTGTGGCGCCCATCAATTTTTCAGCAGGCAAAGGCTCACCGGTGATCATTGACTCATCAAAAATAGATTGATTGCTCATCAACCGTCCGTCCAAGGGAACAGTGTCCCCTTTACGAACCTGTAAGAAATCACCAATGTGAATATCTGCTGTTTCTAAAACTGTAATGTCCCCATTCTCTTCGATTTTACGAGCTGTGGGTGGTGTCATGTTCATCAGTGAAGCGATGGCATTTCTACTTTTTTCCATCGCCAATTCTTCCAAAGTATTTGAAAGAGAGAAGATAAAGATGAGAAGTGCTCCCTCCATCCAGTAACCAATAATACCAGATCCAATAGCAGCTAAAATCATCAGAACATCAACTGATAAATGTTTATCAAAAATAAGTTCAGAAAGACCATCTTTAGCGGACTGATACCCACCGATTAGAAAAGCTAGAATGAATGCTGGTGCAGCAAATGGTTCTAGATCAATCTGAAGTAACAAGACACCAATCAAAATAAAGAGTAGGCAAAGACTGGTCGTTAGAATATGTATATTGTTTTTAAAAAGGGTTATTAGTTTCATAATCGTAGTTCCTTAATTAGAATAATTATTATTTATGATTTAATTATACCGGTTATAATTAAATTGTCAAGCTTAATTATAATGATTCTAAATAACGAAATTCTGATAATTCTAAGATTTTCGGCAAAGATGATTGGTGAAAACAAAAAACAAACATCATTACAATGCTTGTCTGAATGAGAAGTGCGATTCGGTCACTTCACTATTTTTTTTAAAGCTGTTGGCATTCTGGACAAATTCCATAAATAGATAAGACTTCTTTAGTTATTTTATAGCCAGTTTGCTCATGTGCTTCTTTCTTGAGGCTAGGAATTTCCACATCCATAAAGTCCGTGATTTTTCCACATTTTTCACAAATAACATTGAGGTGTTCGTGTCCCATGAAATCATAGTAGGTGGTAGTGTCATTTGCACGTTTCAGTTCAGTAACAAAACCTTCTTCTAATAAAACCTTGAGGTTATTGTATACTGTCGCTAAGCTCATATTCGGATAGTTAGGTAAAAGATCCAAATAAATCATCTCCGCACTAGGATGATCGTCGCTTTCAATGATATAGGCAACAACAGCTTTCCTGGTTTCGGTTATCCGAATTCTTTTTTCTTTCAGATGTTGAATAACATGTTCAAAGGCGGTCTGGTGTTCTGCATTAAGATGAGAGTGTAATTCCATTCGTACCTCCTCCCCTCTTTAAGGATAATTCTAATCAAGTGAATTTCATTATAATCCTTTTTACAAGAGGTGTCAACGATGGACTCGGTTGTGGACGAAGTGAGCAACCTAATTTATTGTAATGCGCGGTTCCTGAAGTGTTACGATTTGTTGTTCAACAGAGGCACCTAGGTGTAGAGTAGCTGCTTGTTGAATAAAGTCCAGAGCTTCTCGAAATGCTTGTTCTCTACTGTCATCGAGTAGTTCAATCACCAAGAAGGCATTTTGTGTCTGATTGGTAATCATAGTGCGCTCCCCATCACGCCAATTAAAACAGCGGCAGAAGGCCCCCGCATCATCTTTATAACAGAGTTCACCAGGAAGTGTTGGTTGGTTGCGGTCGTCTCCAATCAGATAAAATTCATCCCCGCCATCGGTGATTGTCAGCTGCAAATCTCCCACAAAACGGTCCATGTCTTCAGCTCCTACGGGGAGGGCATATCGGAGGCTGGCTGCGTTGTAAATGTCTACTACTAGGGGATTGACACTACGGATAGGCGTTCCGCCACTAGGTCGTTTTAGCAGTGCTTCAATACTAGAACGAGCCCCTTTCTTAGTTTTAAATGCTTGATAGGCTTTTCGATAAGTTTGAATTACTGCATTGTCGCTAAAAACTTCTTCTGTTAAATAAGACTGCGCAATAGGAATACTCTCTTGGAGTTAATCTGATTTTGATTTTCATTGAGTATTAATCTGTGATAGGACAGTTGAGTTTTTTTTGTATTGTTCATCCTACACACCTATGCTACAATCAGAACATGACAAGATATAAAGCAATTATTTCCTACGATGGGCATGATTTTTCTGGTTTTCAACGTCAGCCTCATGCTCGGACAGTTCAGGAAGAAATCGAGAAAACCTTGAAACGGTTGAACAGTGGGCACTCAGTAACAGTGCATGGTGCAGGTCGGACAGATGCAGGTGTGCATGCTTATGGCCAGGTGATACATTTTGACTTGCTGGGGACTCGAGATGAGGAAAGGCTTCGCTTTGCCCTAGATACGCAAACTCCGGAGGATATCGATGTGGTCAAGGTGGAGCAGGTAGCGGATGATTTTCATTGTCGTTATGCCAAACATAGTAAAACTTATGAATTTCTAGTGGATATCGGTCGACCTAAAAATCCCATGATGCGGCATTATGCTACCTTTTATCCTTATGATCTGGACCTTTCTTTGATCAGAGAAGCCATCAAAGACTTAGAGGGGACACATGATTTCACTGGTTTTACAGCTTCTGGGACTTCAGTAGAAAATAAGGTGCGAACCATCACGTCTGCAACACTAGAATATGACCAGCGACGACAATTTTTGATTTTTACTTTTTCGGGCAATGGCTTTTTATATAAGCAGGTTCGAAATATGGTGGGCACCCTCCTAAAAATTGGGAATGGTCGCATGCCTGTTCACCAAATCAAGAGAATTTTGGAAGAAAAAAATCGCGATTTGGCTGGACCTACCGCTGCTGGTAATGGCTTGTATTTAAAGGAGATTATTTATGAAGACTAATTATATTTTGGCACTTTCAGGTAATGATATTTTTAGCGGTGGTGGACTCCATGCAGATTTAACAACCTATACTGTTCATAAATTGCATGGCTTTGTTGCCGTCACCTGTTTGACAGCTATGACAGAGAAGGGATTCGAAGTATTTCCTACGGATTCCACTATTTTTGCTCATCAGCTTACTAGCTTGAAGAACGTTCCGTTCTCAGCAATTAAGATTGGACTTCTTCCAAACGTTGAAATTTCAGAGCAGGCTTTGGAAGTCATTCAGGCCCACCAAGATATTCCTGTGGTGCTAGATCCTGTTTTGGTCTGCAAGGAAACGCATGATACAGAGGTTAGCCAATTACGTGACGAACTCTTGAAATTTTTCCCATATGTGACCATTATCACTCCAAACTTGGCAGAAGCTCAGCTATTGATTCAAAGAGACATTCAAACTGTCGAAGAAATGAAGCAGGCAGCGCGTGATTTGTACCAGTTAGGGGCTAAACATGTGGTGATTAAGGGTGGTAATCGTTTAGACAAAGATAAGGCAATAGATGTTTATTATGATGGGCAAACGATTGAGGTGTTGGAATCACCAATTTTGACCAGTAATAATGTCGGTGCGGGCTGTACCTTTGCTTCAAGCATTGCCAGTCAACTTTTACTTGGCAAGGATCCTTTAGAGGCTGTTCGGTTATCGAAAGAGTTTGTCTACCGGGCAATCGAGACGTCTGATGAATATGGGGTGGTTCAATATGAGAAATAAGAAAACAAAGGATGTAGTTTTGTTAGCGATTTTGACGGCGCTTAGCCTGGTTTTGGCCTTTATTCATGTGCCAACTCCAACAGGTTTTGTTACGCTATTGGATGTAGGTATTTTCTTTACAGCCTTTTATTTGGGCAAGAAAGAAGGAGCGATTGTTGGAGGTTTGTCAGGTCTCCTGATTGATTTTCTGTTAGGTTATCCACAGTGGGCTTTCTTTAGTCTAGTTTTTCATGGCGCACAAGGTTATTTTGCTGGTTGGAAAGGTAAGAAACAGCTGATTGGTCTTGTTTTGGCGACTGTATCCATGGTTGGCGGCTATTTTGTAGCATCTAGTTTAATGTACAATGTTGCAGATGCTGTAACGGGTCTTGTAGCAAATATCTTGCAAAATGTAGTAGGTCTTGTTCTGGGATATTTACTAGCTCAGGCGGCAGAAAGAATTGGTGCAATAAATGATGTCTTTAAACGAAATTAAACAACAAACCCAGCAAATTGTCGAGGAAGTCTTAGAACTTAGCAATCTTCAAAAAGGGCATATTTTCGTATTGGGTCTGTCCTCTAGTGAAGTAATCGGTGGACATATCGGCAAAAACTCTAGTCTGGAAGTCGGTGAGGTGATTGTTGAAACGATTTTGGATATTCTGGAGCCAAAGGGTCTGTATTTAGCAGTCCAAGGTTGTGAACACCTCAATCGTGCCTTAGTCGTGGAGAGAGAATTAGCAATTCAGAAAGACTTGGAAATAGTAAATGTCTTGCCTAGTCTTCATGCAGGTGGTTCTGGACAGTTGGCAGCTTTCAAGTATATGAAAGATCCAGTCGAAGTGGAATTTATTACTGCTCAAGCAGGCGTGGATATAGGTGATACGGCTATCGGCATGCATATCAAACATGTGCAGGTTCCAGTTAGACCAATACTTCGGGAAATTGGGCAAGCCCATGTAACGGCGCTTGCTAGCCGACCAAAATTGATTGGTGGAGCTCGTGCAGCGTATGTAGAGGATAAAATACGGAAAAATTAATCACAGCCAGAAGGTTGTGATTTTTTAAATAATTTTTTTTCGAATGAGACACTCTTATGTTAATCTTGTTTCTGTAGTTGATACATGAACAGAGAGGAAAATCTTATGATGGATACAAATTTTCTGTTGCCCTTCACATTCTTACTATGATTAGTGAGAGCAAGGAAGTTCTCAGTTCGCAAGCCTTAGCAGAAAGTGTCGGCACCAATGCTAGTTACATCCGCAAGGTGATTGCACTTTTGAAAAATGCAGGCTTAATCACTTCACACCAAGGCCGATCAGGCTACCAGTTAAGCAAATCAAAAAGCGAATTTTATCCTGTTGCTCATACCAAAAGTCAAAAAATTGGCGTAGAGCCGATAATAGATGACCATCCGTCCAATCCGACAAGTCAATCTGCCGTTCTGACAACCAGGCTTGTAACTCCGTGTTGAATGACCGCTTGAGTTCCTCTTCTTTATTAGAAAAGTTTCGGTAAAAGATAACTCGACCGATGTCAGCTCGCTCCACCAACTCTGACACACTAATCTTTTCAAAAGATTTGTCTTCCAGCAACTCCCACAAACCCTCCACGACACTCTCCACAAATAACGACTATTTCCTCTTCACTCTTTCCATGTGCAACACTTTCTTTCATTTGCTCCCTTTTGGGCAAATAGCAGAGCTGGGACTAGTTTTTCCACTGTTCATCTGCTATATTGATAAAAAAACGAAACACTTGTTTCTAAAAAAATATACCGTAAAGGACAGAAAAAAAGTATGAAAAAAGTTTTAATCGGCATAGGGATTTTAATAGCTTGTTTGAGTATTGGGTTCCTGTATTTAGCCAGCAAGCCATCAGTGGCGACTAACTACACAGAAGTTGTTGAAACGGGAGGAGCTGTCCGAGAAAAAGTATCTCGGACAGGGCAACTATGACGTTTCCTATCTCGAAATCAATGTTTTACAAAATTTCAAAAAATATGAACTATATTATCCTACAAGTATTGAAACAGAAACCAGAAAATTTCAAGTAGTGATACTTTCTAATAGTACCGGTGTTAGAGCTTCTAAGTATGCGGCTGTTTTGAAACATTTGGCTTTTTGGGGCTTTATTGTCATTGGTACTGAGGAAGAATATTCTTGGAATAGATTTTCATCCGAAACGAGCTTGACTTACTGCAAGTGGTCGGCTTATGTTGGACAACAACCAGATTAGAAGATTAGTTTCCAGCTCTGCCAATTGCCCAAAACTCAATCATAAAATCGTTGAAATCCTTATCAATTGTGTTATAATGAAGAGTATGCAATAAAATTTTAAGGAGAATGACAGAATGTCTGTATCATTTGAAGCAAAAGACACAAACCGCGGTGTATTGACTTTCACAATCGGTCAAGATGCGATTAAACCAGAATTGGACCGCGTTTTCAACAAAGTTAAGAAAGATATCAATCTTCCAGGTTTCCGTAAAGGTCACTTGCCACGTGCCGTATTTAACCAAAAATTTGGTGAAGAAGCACTTTACCAAGATGTTTTGAATGCACTTTTACCTGCAGCTTATGAAGCAGCAGTTGCTGAAGCTGGTCTTGAAGTCGTTGCACAACCAAAAATTGAAGTAGTGTCAATGGAAAAAGGCCAAGATTGGACTATTAATGCTGAAGTTGTGACAAAACCTGAAGTAAAATTGGGTGACTACAAAAACTTGACAGTTTCAGTAGAAGCAACTAAAGAAGTATCTGATGAAGAAGTAGATGCGAAAATCGAACGTGAACGCAATAACTTGGCAGAATTGGTCATCAAAGAAGGTGCTGCTGAAGAAGGTGACACTGTTGTCATCGACTTTGTTGGTTCTGTTGATGGAGTTGAATTTGACGGTGGTAAAGGTGAGAACTTCTCACTTGAACTTGGTTCAGGTCAATTCATCCCAGGTTTTGAAGCACAATTGGTAGGTCATGCAGCTGGTGAAGAAGTAAATGTTGAAGTTACTTTCCCAGAAGATTATCAAGCAGATGACCTTGCAGGTAAACCAGCACTCTTCGTAACAAAAATCCATGAAGTAAAAGCAAAAGAAGTTCCAGCTTTGGACGATGAACTAGCTAAAGATATTGACGAAGAAGTAGAAACACTTGATGAGTTGAAAGCGAAATACCGTAAAGAATTAGAAACAGCAAAAGAAATTGCATTTGATGATGCAGTTGAATCAGCAGCTCTTGAATTGGCAGTTGAAAACGCTGAAATCGTTGAATTGCCAGAAGAAATGATTCACGAAGAAGTTCATCGTGCAATCAACGAATTCTTAGGTGGTTTGCAACAACAAGGTATCTCACCTGATATGTACTTCCAAATCACTGGTACAACTCAAGATGACTTGCATAAACAATACGAAGCCGATGCTGAAAAACGTACTAAGACAAACTTGGTTGTTGAAGCAGTAGCTAAAGCAGAAGGCTTTGAAGCAACTGAAGAAGAAATCAACAAAGAAATCGAAGACTTGGCAGCAACATACAACATGGAAGTGGAACAAGTTCGCAACTTGCTTTCATCAGAAATGCTTAAACACGATATCGCTGTGAAGAAAGCAGTAGAAGTGATTACAAGCACTGCAACTGTAAAATAATTGGTTATGATAAAACTCGACCTATGGTCGGGTTTTTTATTTGGGAAACTGTAGAGAGTTAGGAAATACCGTTTGCAAATAGGAATGAAATTGATCTAACTCGTTTCTATAAGAGATAGGAATACTGGGCTTGGTCGTTCTTGAGCAATAGTTTGATGTTGGATTGGTTGATGGAAATAAATCCAAACAAATATTTGACTGGTTAACTATCTTGTGATATAGTTAACTGGTTAATAAAAAAGAAGGACATTATGATAAAGAAAATAATCCATTGCGGTATCTTAATGGTACTTGTTTTTTTTCTTGCTGCTTGTTCAGTGCAGAAGGAGTGAAGTCAGGTTCTGTCTGGATTGAAGGTTGTCACTTCATTTTACCCAATTTATTCACTGGTTAAGGAGGTGTCTGGTGAAAGGAATGATGTCCGAATGATTGGTTCAAGGTAGGGGATTCATTCTTATGAACCATCGGCAGCAGATATTAAGGCTATTTATGATGCCGATGTCTTTATTTATCACTCACGGATTCTGGAGTCGTGGGCGAATCGGTTGGAACCGAATTTACAAGGGTCATCCGTCAAAGTCTTAGAGGCCTCAACAACTATACCCTTGATAAATATGGTAGGAGTAGTCGTCATACATGGCTAAGCAAAGAGCAAATCGCGACTATCCGCTATATCATGCAACACCCTGACATTCGACCATCCGCCTGGACATCAAGTGGACATGGTGATGTAGAAGCGACGGACATTGTGCCACCTATTTTAAATGCAACACCAAAAACCAAACGTGTAGGTTTGAAAAACTGGCAAATTATTTATACAGCAGAAGAAGTGATGGCTGCGCGTGCTCAGGGAAAATTTGCAACCAATGATGGGTATATCTTTATAGCTGAAGACGTCTTGGATCCAGCCAGTTCTGTTGCAGATTGTTCACTCTGCAACAGAACTGGCTGAAGCTAAGTCTGCAGGGAAATACACAACAAAAGATGGCTATATTTTTGATCCAGCAGATTTGTTAGACCCTAAAGTAAAAATTGGCAGTAATCATTTCCGAAAATTTCATCAGTTTCTTTGACTATTTGCTTGTTTTAGCGTAAAATAGAAAGGAAAGACAAAAAAGGAGAAAAGCCTTGGAACTTAACGTATTTGCAGGACAAGAAAAAAGCGAACTTTCCATGATTGAAGTAGCTCGTGCTATTTTGGAAGAACGTGGACGTGACAATGAAATGTATTTCAACGACTTGGTCAATGAAATTCAAAATTACCTTGAAAAATCAAATAGTGAAATTCGTGCAGCTCTACCAATCTTCTATTCAGATTTGAATGTGGACGGTAGCTTTATCCCACTTGGGGATAATAAATGGGGTCTTCGTTCATGGTATGCTATCGATGAGATCGACGAAGAAGTGATTACTCTTGAAGAAGATGATGATGCACCAAAACGTAAGAAAAAACGTGTCAATGCCTTCATGGATGGAGATGATGATATCATTGATTATGGTAATGATGATCCAGAAGATGAAGAAGGTTACGAAGATACGGATGAATCAGGATATGGCGATGAAAATCCTGATGATGAAAAAGATGAAGTGGATTCATACGATTCTGAAATAAATGAAATCATTCCGGAAGACGACTTAGTTGATGAGGATGTTGATTTGGTTGAAGTTGACGATGATGATGATTATTCTGACGACGAAAATTTGGAAGATTAAAATCAATTGACAAGATAGCTAAATTGCGATAAGATAATATCGGGCACCTCTTTTGAGGTCGGAGCTCCCTAGTTCATAGGGAGCTATTTTTGTTTTTTCGTCAGGTTGGTAAAAGGATTTTCCCCAAGATCTTTCAATTAGCTTGATTTGTAGAAAGGGAGTTTGCATGACAAAATATATTTTTGTAACAGGTGGTGTGGTTTCATCTATTGGTAAAGGGATCGTGGCAGCCAGCCTTGGTCGTCTATTGAAAAACCGTGGACTGAAGGTAACCATTCAAAAATTTGACCCATATATCAATATTGATCCAGGAACCATGAGTCCTTATCAGCATGGTGAAGTGTTTGTGACGGATGATGGTGCAGAAACTGATTTGGATTTAGGTCACTATGAACGTTTTATTGATATCAACCTCAATAAATATTCAAATGTTACAACTGGTAAAATTTATAGCGAAGTCCTTCGTAAAGAGCGTAAAGGTGAGTATTTGGGCGCAACTGTTCAAGTTATTCCACATATTACGGATGCTTTGAAAGATAAAATTAAACGAGCTGCCCGTACTACAGATGCTGATGTCATCATCACGGAAGTAGGTGGTACAGTTGGTGATATTGAAAGTCTGCCTTTCCTTGAAGCGCTTCGTCAAATGAAAGCGGATGTGGGTTCAGATAATGTCATGTATATCCACACGACACTTCTACCCTACCTTAAGGCGGCTGGTGAAATGAAAACAAAACCAACCCAGCATTCTGTTAAAGAACTGCGTGGTCTGGGGATTCAACCAAATATGTTGGTGATTCGTACTGAGCAGCCAGCAGGTCAAGGAATTAAAAATAAATTGGCTCAATTCTGTGATGTGGCTCCAGAAGCTGTGATTGAATCACTGGATGTTGAGCATCTTTATCAAATTCCACTCAATATGCAAGCCCAAAATATGGATCAAATCGTTTGCGACCATTTGAAATTAGATGTGCCACCAGCAGATATGACAGAGTGGACTGCAATGGTAGACAAGGTATTGAACTTGAAGAAAACGGTGAAAATTGCCCTAGTTGGTAAATATGTCGAACTTCAGGATGCCTATATTTCAGTTGTCGAAGCTTTGAAACATTCCGGGTATGCTAATGATGCTGTTATCGAATTGGACTGGGTCAATGCCAATGATTTAACAGCTGAAAATGTAGAGGAGCGTCTTAGCCAAGCCCAAGGGATTATCGTTCCTGGTGGATTTGGTCAACGTGGAACAGAAGGTAAGATTCAAGCTATTCGATATGCGCGTGAAAATGATGTGCCAATGCTAGGTATTTGTCTGGGAATGCAATTGACTTGTGTTGAGTTTGCTCGGAACGTTCTAGGTTTGGAAGGTGCTAATAGCTTTGAATTAGACCCAGAAACTAAATATCCGATCATTGACATCATGCGTGACCAAATTGGAGTAGAAGACCTTGGTGGAACACTTCGTTTAGGCTTGTATCCAAGTAAACTCAAACGTGGCTCAAAGGCTGCTGCTGCTTATGATAACCAAGAGGTTGTGCAACGTCGTCACCGTCACCGCTACGAGTTTAATAATGCATTCCGTGAGCAATTTGAAAAAGCAGGATTTGTCTTCTCAGGAGTATCACCTGACAACCGTTTGGTAGAAATTGTTGAAATTCCTGAAAATAAATTCTTTGTAGCTTGTCAATACCATCCAGAACTGCAATCTCGTCCAAATCGTCCAGAAGGTTTGTATACAGCTTTTGTTACGGCAGCGATTGAAAACAAATAACTGTTATGTTGAAGAGGAATACAGGGTTTCAGTGGATTCCTCTTTCCTATTTTTATCAATTAGATGCTATCTCATCACCAATTGATAGAGATATAATTATATTTGTGTAAGAAATGACTATTTTTTTGACTTTCCAAATGGTGATTTTATGGTATAATATGTCGGTGTGTTTTTTATTGAAACAGACGAAAGAGGAAAAAATGACAAAAGAACAAGAATTTTTAAAAGAATTTGAAGCTTGGGTGAACACTCAAATCAAGGTCAATGAAATGGCTGTTGAAGAAAGTCTCCGTGTTTTGGAAGAAGATAAGGATGAGCGTGCTGCAGATGCATATATTCGTTATGAGAGCAAGCTGGATGCCTATCGCTTTATTCAAGGGAAATTTGCCAACTACCACGCTGATAAAGGATTTCATGATTTACCAGATGAATTGCTTGGTCAACGGAATTACTAAGGAGAGGATTTAGCATTGTCAAAGAAAAAAGCAAATCGTAAAAAACAATTGAAAAAACAACTAGCAGACTTGAGACGAGCAGGGCGTGTCGGTCTTGAAACTGCTGGCGAAACTGTTGAGACAGTCGCACATCAGGCTGAAACTTTCGTAGAACATGCTGTGGAACAAGTGAAAGAAGTTGTAGCAGAGGTGACTTCTTCAGCGGCTTCATTGGAAGACTTTTTGGCACTTCCTGAGTTGGAAGGCATTGCAGCAGCGCGTTTGGAAACTTTCTATGAAGCTGGGATTCAATCTGTAGCTGATTTTGCAAGCCACACAGAAAAGGATCTCTTGGCTCTTAAAGGAATCGGACCAGCGACCATTAAGCAGTTGAAAGAAAAAGGGATTGAGTTGAAAGCTTAAATCCCTTGCTTTTCAAGGTTCAATTTGTTACAATAAAGCCATTCAGAGGTGTTTTGAGCCCCATTTGTCACAGGAAGCGGTGGTACTGAGAAATCCGCACAAATGTCAAAACTGGTTGCTGATGATGTGAATCGAATAAGCAAAGTGCAGATAAATTATCTGAACAAGGGTGGTACCGCGGAATAACTTCGTCCCTGTCTAGCAAGTCTAGGCAGGGATTTTTATTTTGGAAAGGAGAAATATGCTACATCATGTTGAAATTTACGTTTCAGACTTGGAAACCTCACGTGTATTCTACGATTTTCTTCTGACCAAGCTGGACTACTCTCTTTATCAGGAATGGGAGGACGGGCTGTCTTTTAAAAAAGCAGAGCAGTACCTGGTCTTTGTCCAAACACCACAGGACTTCCTAGAGCCAGGTTATCACCGTTGCCGTACAGGTCTCAATCATCTGGCTTTTCATGCGGGAACACCGGATGACATTGACCAATGGCGGAAGGAATTTTTGACCAGACGAGTCAAACTGCTCTACGATGACCGCTATCCCCACGCAGGAGGGCCAGATAACTATGCCCTCTATTTGGAAGATCCGGACGGGATTAAGATAGAGTTGGTGGGGGAGGGAGTATGAATCTAATTATTATTGGGGCACAGGCTTCTGGCAAGATGACCGTTGGGCAGGAGGTTGAAAGATTAACTGATTTGGTTTTATTTCACAATCATGAATCAATCGACTTTGTAACCAAATTTTTTCCAATGTCTGACGAAGCGAGAGAACTTATAAATGATATTCGTATGAAGTTTTTTGAAACCTCTGCGAAAACTGATTTGGGTTTGATTTTTACAGTTGTTATTGACTTTAATGATCCAGCAGATATATCCTTTTTAGAGCAGATTCAAGCGATTTATCTTAGTAGGAATCAAGCTGTTCTGTTTATTGAATTGGAAACAGACCTGCAAGAACGTTTAAGAAGAAATGTGACTGAAAATCGTCTGCAACATAAACCTTGGAAAAGAAATATTGAGTGGTCTGAAAAAGATATTCTAGATACTATGAAGTTTGTAAACTTTAATCCAGAATTTGCTCCTAAGCAACTCTACCATTATCATAAAATTAATAATACCCACCTTACTGCCAATGAGGTTGCTCTATTGATTATCCAAAAAATGGAGGAACTTGAGCAAGAAAAAACGAAATAGCCAGCCCAGAGGACTGACTATTTCAAAGAGAATTTATTTGCTATTCTTAGCTATATAGTTAGTATATCTCTTCAAACTTAAATGAATCTGAAAGCCTAATCCATCTAAGTGGAGAAATATACGATTCGTAATGAGAGAATCTAAAAACGAAAACAGCCGACCAAATCGACTGTTTTCTAGGAGATTATATGAAAAAGAATTGGGCTATTTCTAGCCTGAAGATAGTATAAACCAATTTTCTTAAAGAATACTAAAGGAGAAAAACTAATGTCAAAAGAATTATCACCAAAATACAATCCAGCCGAGGTAGAGGCTGGTCGTTACCAAACTTGGTTGGACCAAGAGGTCTTTAAGCCGTCAGGCAATGCGGAGGCGAAGCCGTATTCTATCGTCATTCCGCCGCCAAACGTAACAGGTAAGTTGCACCTGGGACACGCTTGGGATACCACCCTTCAAGACATCATTATCCGCCAGAAACGCATGCAGGGCTTTGATACCCTGTGGTTGCCAGGTATGGATCACGCGGGGATTGCGACTCAGGCTAAGGTTGAGGAACGCTTGCGGGAGCAAGGTGTGACGCGCTATGATCTTGGTCGTGAAAAATTCCTCGACAAAGTCTGGGAATGGAAGGATGAGTACGCGGCGACCATTCGTGAGCAATGGGGCAAGTTGGGTCTGTCTTTGGACTACCAACGTGATCGCTTCACGCTTGATGAAGGCCTGTCGAAAGCTGTTCGCAAGGTCTTTGTAGAACTCTACAAAAAAGGCTGGATCTACCGTGGCGAATTTATCATCAACTGGGACCCAGCAGCTCGCACAGCTCTTTCAGATATAGAAGTTATTCACAAGGACGTAGAAGGTGCCTTTTACCACATGAATTACATGTTGGAAGATGGTTCTCGTGCGCTTCAAGTTGCGACAACTCGTCCGGAAACCATGTTCGGTGACGTTGCGGTGGCAGTTAACCCAGAAGACCCACGTTACAAGGACTTGATTGGCAAAAACGTTATCCTTCCAATCGTTAACAAGTTAATTCCAATCGTTGCGGATGAACACGCAGACCCAGAATTTGGTACGGGGGTTGTGAAAATCACACCTGCCCACGATCCTAATGACTTCCTCGTTGGACAACGCCACAATCTGCCACAAGTCAACGTAATGAACGACGACGGTACTATGAACGAGTTGGCTGGCGAATTTGCAGGTATGGACCGCTTTGAAGCTCGTAAGGCAACGGTTGCTAAGTTACAAGAGCTGGGTGCCCTTGTTAAAATCGAAAACCGTGTGCATTCCGTTGGACACTCTGAGCGTACTGGTGTGGTAGTCGAGCCACGCTTGTCAACCCAGTGGTTTGTTAAAATGGACCAATTGGCTAAGAATGCCATTGCCAACCAAGACACAGCTGATAAGGTAGAATTTTACCCACCGCGTTTCAACGATACCTTCCTGCAATGGATGGAAAATGTGCATGACTGGGTCATCTCGCGTCAGCTTTGGTGGGGTCATCAGATTCCAGCATGGTATAACGAATCTGGCGAAATGTACGTCGGAGAAGAGGCTCCAGCAGGTGACGGATGGGTACAGGATGAGGATGTCCTAGATACCTGGTTCAGCTCTGCCCTTTGGCCATTCTCAACTATGGGCTGGCCTGACGAAAACGCGGCGGACTTCCAACGTTACTTCCCAACCTCAACCTTGGTAACAGGCTACGACATCATCTTCTTCTGGGTGTCTCGTATGATTTTCCAATCGCTTGAGTTCACAGGCCGTCAGCCATTTAAGAACGTGCTGATTCATGGTTTGATTCGTGACGAAGAAGGTCGCAAGATGTCCAAGTCGCTCGGAAACGGGATCGACCCAATGGACGTCATCGAGAAATACGGTGCAGACGCTTTGCGTTGGTTCCTGTCAAACGGCTCTGCTCCTGGTCAAGATGTTCGCTTCTCTTATGAGAAGATGGACGCGTCTTGGAACTTCATCAACAAGATTTGGAACATTTCCCGTTACATCCTCATGAACAATGAAGGCTTGACTTTGGATGCGGCGCGTGAGAATGTTGCCAAAGTCGTAGCTGGCGAGGCTGGCAACGTGACGGACCGCTGGATTCTCCACAACCTCAACGAAACCATTGTCAAGGTTACTGAAAACTTCGACAAGTTCGAGTTTGGTGTGGCTGGTCACATTCTCTACAACTTCATCTGGGAAGAGTTTGCCAACTGGTATGTCGAGTTGACCAAGGAAGTGCTTTACAGCGACAACGAGACCGAGAAAGTTATGACCCGCTCTGTCCTTCTCTACACGCTGGACCAAATCCTTCGCCTCCTCCACCCTATCATGCCGTTTGTGACGGAAGAGATCTTCGCTCAGTACGCAGAAGGCTCAATCGTAGTGGCGGCCTACCCTGTGGCCAACCCAGCCTTTGAAAACGCTGAAGCTCACAAGGGAGTGGAAAGCCTCAAGGATTTGATTCGTTCGGTGCGAAATAGCAGAGCAGAAGTCAATGTTGCCCCTTCTAAGCCGATTACCATCTTGATTAAGACAGCGGATGCTGAGCTTGAAACCTTCTTCAAGGCAAATGAAAACTATATCCGACGCTTTACAAACCCAGAGCAGTTGGAAATCAGCTCAAGCATCGCTGCACCAGAATTAGCTATGTCAGCCGTTATCACCGGTGCTGAAATCTTCCTGCCACTAGCCGACCTCCTCAACGTAGAAGAAGAGTTGGCTCGACTAGACAAAGAATTGTCCAAATGGCAAAAAGAACTAGACATGGTCGGCAAAAAACTCAGCAACGAACGCTTCATGGCCAACGCCAAACCAGAAGTCGTTGAAAAAGAAAAAGAAAAACAAGCCGACTACCAAGCAAAATATGATGCGACAGTAGCGCGGATTGAAGAGATGAGGAAACTGGTCTAGTGGGCTAACATCCCTTGATGCTGTGTCAATTTACCTTGCTGTACTCAAGTACTACCTGCGGTGTCGATTCCTATTCTCAAGCTGATTTTAACCGCACTAGATTAACTAAATGCCCAGCCTAAGGAGGCTGGGTTTTGTGTTATAATTATTTTTAATATATTATGTATAAGAGGCCAATCAAATGGATAATAATTTGGTATCATTAAATTATTTAATAGATCAACCTAGTAATTTGGAAGGTTTTTCTATATTATTGAATGGAGAAGTGCCGTCAGAAATTTCTGAGTTTAAAAGTTCGGTTTCTAATTTTTTTCAAGAATCTGCCCTATTTATGGAAAATTTTTCTCAACAAGGTTGGTGTTCCATGAAAGTATGGACTTTGATATAGTGCAGAGAGTAAACTCAGAATATGAAAAAAATGGTATTGATAAAGCAGAAAGAATACTGTTAGCTTACTTCAAAAATGAAGTAAGAAAAAAAGTGCCTTGGATTAAAAAAAGTTCCAAAGTTCTTTTAGATAGGTCTCATTTGATAGATGTATTTTTTGAGGAACATTTTAAAGGCAATTATATTTGTAGCGTGCCACTTGGTTTAATCATTGTTGACGGTGCAGTTAATGATTTTACAAAAAACAAAGATAACAAAGGTTTGTTTGCAGAAGGTTTGGAACTAAATGTATGGGATTCATTTGTGGGTAGTAATAAGTCTTTAAAAGAAATAGTATCAATTTTTACATCTAGTCGACGAAAAACGAATAAAGATGAAATTAGATTGCCATACAGAAATGGAATATTACATGGAAGGGATATTAACTTTGGTAATGAGTATGTATCTTGCAAGTGTGTTTCATTACTTTTTGCTGTCGCTGATTGGATAAAGCAAAAAACAAATGAGGTTGAGAGAAAAAATAGGTTTGTTAAATCATAAACAAATGTATCTATTGTGGATTTGATTAATAGATATCAGGAACTAAAGAAGTTTGATGATGAAATAGCAAATTGGAAAAGACGGGATATAATTCTCGGTACTGATATTCCCGTAAGTGGTGTAAGAGATGATTATGGCGAGTATTCATATTTATACCCTATATTAGATATGTTCGAATACTGGAGAGATGGAAATTATGGACAACTTTCGAAGTCATTAGAAGATGCAAAAAATATGAATACTTCCAATGGAAAATGGGCAGGTCAAATAAGAGAAATATTTAATGAAAAGAAATATAATTCATTTGAATTCATAACGATTGATGAAAAAACATATGCAAAGTCAGAGATTACTGTGAAAGTAGAATGGGAACAAGATAGTTCGATAAGAACCGAATCTTTGAGATTCAACTGCGTTTATACTGGTCTTAAAGAGGAGGATAATTTGGTTGCACCGTGGAGGGAAAATGGAGAGTGGAGGCTCATTCCCTTGGATGTGGAGAAAATTTTCTACTAAGTTATTAAAAAATTTGTTTCCTGACTTTACAATTTTCTGAATTTTACAGATAATAATTCTATATAGAGATAAAGGAAACCTATCATGTCCAACAACAACTTATTCCAAGACCACCTTCTTCACTCCTTACAATATGGTTTTATCGATAGAGAGATTTTTCAAGAAGGGGTCTATTCGCCTAAAATTTTAATAAATGATACAGAGACTCATCGTTATGTCTTAAATGATATTCAAGAAGAGTTAAGCAAAGCTAAATCATTTGCTTTCAGTGTGGCTTTTATTACTCAGTCTGGACTAGCCCTAATTAAAAGTCAATTATCAGATTTGGCGGATGAGGGAGTTCAGGGGAGAATTTTGATTTCCCCTTATCTAGATTTTAATGATCCCATAGCGATGAAAGAATTGCTTAAACTGAAAAATGTCCAAGTACGGATAACACCAGTCAATTTGCAAATGCATGCTAAGTTTTATCTATTTGAGCAAAAAGATAAACAAGTTATCATTTCAGGTAGTTCAAATTTAACTCATACAGCCTTGAAAATTAACTATGAGTGGAATGTGAAATTGACTTCAACACATAATGGTGATTTTATCCAGAATGCCAAAGAAGAGTTTGAACGTATTTGGGAAAAATCAATCATTTTAGATATAGAAGCAATCAATGCTTATTCGGCTCGTCGAAAGACAGTGATAAAAACAGCGTCGATTCAGGACGAGTCAATAGCATCTTACCAAGAAACCATTCGTCCCAACAAGATGCAAGAGCAAGCTTTGGAAGGCCTCGCAACTGTTAGGGAAAATGGTGCTCACAAAGCTCTGGTCATCAGTGCAACTGGAACAGGTAAAACCTATCTTTCTGCCTTTGATGTCAAACAATACAATCCAGATCGAATGTTATTTATAGTCCACCGAGAACAAATCCTACAAAAATCATTAAAAGATTTTCAAAAAGTGTTAGGATTTGAGGATGATGAGGGCTGTATTTATAAGAGTGGGATGGATATATCACAGAAGAGGTATATCTTTGCGACTATTCAGACGATTTCGAGAGCAGATAACCTTCAAGCTTTTGACCCAACTTTCTTTAACTATATTTTGATTGATGAGGTTCATAAAGCAGGTGCAGACTCCTATAAAAAAGTGATGAATTATTTTCAGCCAGATTTTTATTTAGGGATGACAGCAACACCAGAGCGAACAGATGGACAAAATATTTATGAGCTTTTTGACTATAATATTGCCTATGAGATCCGTTTACAAGAGGCACTTGATAATGATATGCTTTGTCCATTTATATACTACGGTGTTTCAGACATTAAGATTGATGGCCAGTTAATAGATGAGAAAGCCAGTTTTTCGAATCTAGTATCAGAACAACGAGTTAATCATATTTTAGAAAAAGTTACTTATTATGGAGTAAGTGGAGAAACGGTAAAAGGTTTAATTTTCTGTTCTTCAGTAAATGAAGCAAAAGAGCTAGAGGGACAGTTTAATGCAAGAGGACTCCGTACACGCGCTCTTTCTGGGGAACATAGCCAAGAGGAACGACAGAGAGTTGTTCAAGACTTAGAAAATGGAAACTTAGACTATATTCTGACAGTTGATATTTTTAATGAGGGAATTGATATTCCGAGTGTCAACCAGGTTGTCATGCTTCGCAATACCCAATCGAGTATCATTTTTATTCAACAATTAGGACGAGGCTTGCGAAAGCACGATTCCAAAGAATATGTTACGATTATTGATTTCATTGGAAACTATCAAAACAACTATCTAATTCCAGTAGCACTCTTTGGTGATCAGTCTATGAACAAAGACAATTATCGTCGTGAGGTCAGAGAGCCCAACATCTTAAAAGGATTGACGACAATCAACTTTGAGAAGGTTGCCAAAGAACAAATTTTTTCTTCTATCACAAATACGACACTCTCATCAATCAAAATTTTACGAGATGCTTTTAAAGACTTAGAGAATAAGTTGGGTAGAGTTCCGTATCTATCAGATTTCGTAAAATTAAACAGCATTGATCCGCTTGTCTTTTTTGAAAACTCCAGTTTTCAAAATTATGGAGATGTCATCAATAAGTTTTCAGAAGAAACAATCCTTCTATCAGAAGTTGAAAAGCGATTTTTGAATTTTATTACGTTTGAAATTTTGAACGGGAAACGAAAACATGAACTGTATTTGTTGAAGTTGCTTGTCGAAAATGAGGGACTAGTTTCGTCAGATAAATGGTTTGAATGTATTATTGAGCATGATTTAGATTTTCAAACAGATGTTTTAGATTCGGTAACAAGAGTGTTGGACCTATCATTTCTAAAAGCCCAGGAGCAAAAGAAATATGGTACGGATGCACTGGTTACTTTTGACGGTGAACTGTATCGGTTGAATGAAGAAATCCAAGAATCTTTGGTGAATAATACCAAATTCACTCAATTATTTTTGGATGTTATTGAAACAGGGATTCTAAAATCGAAAGAGTATCCTGAAATTTTTACACTAGGGCAAAAATATACCCGACGTGACGTGCTTAAATTAATGAATGTCTCAAAAGATGAGCCGCCTTTAAATATTGGTGGATACAAAATTGATAAGGAAACTAATTCTTGTCCGATTTTCATCACTTACCATAAAAGTGAAGATATTAGTGATACGATCAAATACGAAGATGAATTACTGAATGAGTCAACATTAAAGTGGTTCTCAAAGAACAAACGTACATTGGATTCTAATGATGTATCGACTATTATTCATTCTAATGAAAATGGATTGAGGCTAGAACTTTTTGTCATTAAAGATGATTCAGAAGCCGGAGAATTTTATTATCTTGGTCCACTAAGATACGTTGAAAATAGTGCAAGTGAAATAATAAAATCTGGAGACTCGGTAGTTCAAATGCTATTTAAGATAGGTTCACCTGTGGAGACAAACTTGTATAAGTACTTGACAGATAAATAAAAAAATAGAGATTCGCTGGAATCTCTATTTTTGTTGCAAACATTTGACGGCAGGAAGATCTACTGGAGCCCATTCTAATGTATCTAACTCTTCGATGGGAAGCCATTTAGAATCCTGGTGTTCTAATAATGTTAAATTTCCAGTGTGTAATTTTGAACGGTAAGTTTTCATTGTAACAATACCAAAATCATACTCATAGGAGGCTTCATTGATGAAGGAAACGATTTCAATTTCAGAATCAAATTCTTCTTTAATTTCGCGAATTAAAGCTTCTTCGGGAGTCTCACCTTGCTCAAGCTTTCCTCCAGGAAATTCCCAATAGCCTCCTAAACTTTTTCCTTCAGGCCGTTGAGCGCAAAATATTTTTCCATCTTTTTCAATTGCTGCAGCTACCACACTAATAATTTTTTTTGACAAGATTTGACCTCCACAATAAACTCTTTTACAGATTTTGTTATACTTTCTCTATATATTACTTTAAAGGAGTTAAAATGTCTAGACAAAGAGCCAACCTCCCCTCCCTCATTCCTTTCGGTTTCACCTTTGCCGACAATCGTTACACCTACCGTGAGGTGTTCATGGAGGGGCAGTTTGAGGCGGTGGTAGAGGTTGATGAGGCTGGTCAGCTGTCGTCCTTTATCTGGGATTGTGAGATGGAGGAGGTCTATACCGCCCATCTGGTGACTGCGGCAGTAGGGGCTTTTGTGGGGCAGGTGCGTGAGGCTTATCAGTCCATTTTGGCTCGGGTAGAGGATGATTGTTGTGTTGCTCTGCCATTTTCCAAGGACCAAAGCAACCGCATAGCCCAGCTCATCAAGGAGCAGTGGGGCGACCTTCCTGACTATCCCTTTGCCAAGTTGCCGACCTATGGGGCCTTTCGCCATCCCTCCAATAATAAGTGGTACGCCCTGGTCAGTCAGATTCCGAGGGACAAGCTGGATGGGAGCGCTGACCAAGAGCTAGTGGAGATTGTCAATCTCAAGGTCGATGTTCGGGAAATAGCAGAGCTGCTGAGTCAGTCGGGCATCTATCCTGCCTACCATATGTCAAAGAAGACCTGGGTGTCGGTCTTGCTGGATGATACGGTGGAGGACCAGGCGATTTTGGCCCTCCTTGAGAAAAGTCGCCATCAGATAGGACCAAAATCCTACAAGGCGGAGCAAGGGCCGGATTACTGGGTTATTCCTGCCAATCCAAAGGTCTATGATATTGATACCGAGTTTGCGGAAAATAAGATAGTCTATTGGCCACAAAAATCAACCATTCAAGCTGGAGATATTGTAGCCATCTATGTGACGACGCCTGTACAGGCCATCCGCTATGTCTGCCGTGTCTTGGGGGCGAACTTAGAAAAACGCGGGGAATCAGACATTCCTACAGAGAAGAAAGTTATGCAGGTGGAATTGATTGCGCAGCTATCTGATGCTGTCTTACCGAGGGAGCGTATGTTGGACTTAGGGGTCAAGGCGGTACGTGGTCCTAGACGCCTCACAAAGGAATTGATAGACGTTCTGAGATCGGAAGTGATAAATAATTATTAAATTATCAGAATATTTAATAAAACTCTTTACATCTGCAAAAAAAGCGGTATAATAAGACTATTAAAATTTAAGGAGGAGCAGGTATGAAGAAAAGCTTCATTCATCAGCAAGAGGAGATTTCTTTTGTCAAAAATACATTTACACAGTATTTGAAAGACAAATTAGATATCGTAGAAGTGCAAGGACCGATTTTGAGTCGTGTCGGGGATGGTATGCAGGATAATTTGTCCGGTGTGGAGAATGCAGTTACCGTTAATGTGAAGCTGATACCAGATGCTACTTATGAGGTGGTTCATTCGCTTGCAAAATGGAAGCGTCATACCTTGGCTCGCTTTGGATTTCACGAAGGAGAAGGTCTTTTTGTACATATGAAAGCCTTGCGTCCAGATGAGGATTCCTTGGATCCGATTCACTCGGTGTATGTGGATCAGTGGGACTGGGAAAAGGTCATCCCTGATGGTCGTCGCAACTTGGCTTATTTGAAGGAAACGGTCGAACAAATCTATAAGGCCATTCGATTGACAGAGCTTGCGGTTGAAGCGCGCTACGATATCGAATCTGTCTTACCGAAGAAGATTACCTTTGTTCACACAGAAGACTTGGTGAAAAATTTCCCAGACTTGACACCAAAAGAGCGTGAAAATGTGGTTACCAAGGAATACGGTGCGGTCTTCCTAATCGGTATCGGTGGTGAATTGGCAGATGGTAAACCACATGATGGCCGTGCACCTGACTATGATGACTGGACAAGCCCATCTGAAGCAGGTTATAAAGGCCTTAACGGAGATATTTTGGTATGGAACGAAGTTCTTGGGTCAGCTTTTGAAATCTCATCAATGGGGATTCGTGTTGACGAAGAAGCACTCAAACGCCAAGTTGCCATTACAGGCGATGAAGACCGTTTAGAATATGAGTGGCACCGTGCACTCTTGAATGGCTTGTTCCCATTGACAATCGGTGGAGGGATTGGTCAATCACGTTTGGCTATGTTCTTGCTTCGCAAGAAACATATCGGTGAAGTGCAATCTAGCGTTTGGCCACAAGATGTTCGTGACACCTTTGAAAATATTCTTTAATTACAGGATAAAGAATTGTGCAAAATGGCCTTGCCAGCGATAGGAAAATGATAAGAATGTTTGGACTTATTTTAGAAGTTCCAAACTTTTTTATTTTTATTCTCTTTTTGAATACTTGCAATTCATTGTTGAAAACATTTACAACATGATTATTTGTGATTTTTAGGCCAATCTATGATATACTTTTTTAGTTAAATTAAAATATACAGAGGATATTATGACAAAACTTAGAGAAGACATCCGTAACGTTGCTATTATTGCCCACGTTGACCACGGAAAAACAACCCTCGTTGATGAACTGTTAAAACAATCCCAAACATTGGATGAGCGTACGCACTTGGATGAGCGTGCCATGGACTCAAATGATATTGAGAAAGAGCGTGGTATCACCATCCTTGCAAAAAATACTGCCGTAGCTTATAACGGTACTCGTATCAACATCATGGATACACCAGGACACGCGGACTTTGGTGGTGAGGTTGAGCGGATCATGAAAATGGTTGATGGTGTAGTCCTTGTCGTGGATGCTTATGAAGGAACCATGCCACAGACTCGTTTCGTGTTGAAAAAAGCGCTTGAACAAAACTTGACACCTATCGTGGTTGTGAATAAGATTGACAAACCATCTGCTCGTCCTGCAGAAGTAGTGGATGAAGTGCTTGAACTCTTCATCGAACTTGGGGCAGACGACGATCAATTGGAATTCCCAGTTGTCTATGCTTCAGCGATTAATGGTACTTCTTCATTGTCTGATAATCCAGATGACCAAGAAGAAACAATGGCACCAATCTTTGATACCATCATCGAGCATATCCCAGCTCCAGTGGACAACTCAGATGAGCCATTGCAGTTCCAAGTTTCACTTTTGGACTACAATGACTTCGTAGGTCGTATCGGTATCGGTCGTGTCTTCCGTGGTACTGTTAAAGTTGGTGACCAAGTTACCCTTTCTAAACTAGATGGCACAACGAAAAACTTCCGCGTTACAAAACTCTTTGGTTTCTTCGGTCTTGAGCGTAAAGAAATCCAAGAAGCTAAAGCGGGTGACTTGATTGCCGTTTCTGGTATGGAAGACATCTTCGTTGGTGAGACAGTAACACCGACAGATGCAGTTGAGGCACTTCCAGTTCTTCGTATCGATGAGCCTACTCTTCAAATGACTTTCTTGGTGAACAACTCACCATTTGCCGGTCGTGAAGGGAAATGGGTAACTTCACGTAAGATTGAAGAGCGTCTCTTGGCTGAATTGCAAACAGACGTATCCCTTCGTGTTGACCCAACAAATTCACCAGATAAATGGACCGTTTCAGGTCGTGGTGAATTGCACTTGTCTATCTTGATTGAAACCATGCGTCGTGAAGGCTATGAGCTTCAAGTATCACGTCCAGAAGTTATCATCAAGGAGATCGACGGCGTGAAGATGGAACCATTTGAGCGCGTGCAAATCGATACTCCTGAAGAATACCAAGGCGCTGTTATCCAATCCCTTTCTGAGCGTAAGGGTGATATGTTGGATATGATTTCAACAGGTAATGGCCAAACACGACTTGTCTTCCTCGTACCTGCGCGTGGTTTGATTGGTTATTCTACAGAATTCCTTTCAATGACTCGTGGTTATGGTATCATGAACCATACTTTCGATCGGTATCTACCAGTTGTTCCTGGTGAAATTGGAGGTCGTCACCGTGGCGCCCTTGTCTCTATCGACCAAGGTAAGGCAACGACTTACTCTATCATGCGTATCGAAGAACGTGGTACCATCTTTATCAATCCAGGTACTGAAGTATACGAGGGAATGATCATCGGTGAAAACTCTCGTGAAAATGATTTGACTGTTAATATCACAACTGCTAAACAAATGACCAACGTTCGTTCAGCGAACAAAGACCAAACAGCGGTTATTAAGACACCACGTATCTTGACTCTTGAAGAATCACTTGAATTCTTGAATGATGACGAGTACATGGAAGTCACACCAAAATCCATTCGTCTTCGTAAGCAAGTCTTGAACAAGGCAGAGCGTGATAAGACTGCTAAAAAGAAAAAATTAGCGACTGAAGAAGGATAAGAAAAAGGAGAGGCATGTTTTATCTAATCTTAGCCATGTTGCTGGTGCTATTTTATATCTTTGCAGCACCAAACAATATTCGAGGAACCATTAATCTCATGGTTGCAGTATTTGTTTTGGTAGCACTTTTTATAGCCCTCTTATTAGCTTTTTTAAAGGTTTTAGAATTTTCTTCTCATGTCTGGGTTGCCATCATCATGCTCATGATTGCATTCTGGGCTATGTGGGATATACATCATTTAGATAAACCAAATACCAAACGTTCATCAAGAACGAAGAGAGATACCTACTAAAATTTGTGAAAACGTGAATGCCTCCTTTCGGCCACCAGCTTAACTTGCTGGTGGTTTTTTGCATGTTTAAAAATCTAACAAGACTATTTATTACAAATTTTATGCAAACGTATACATAATATTGTTTGTCAATAATGACACGAAAAATGGCTAATTTGCAAAATTGTTACCGGTAACAATATATTTTGAAAATAAATGCAAATAAATGAAAAACACCAAGAAAACATGTAGGTAAAAACCATATTTATGAAAAAACATAATATTTTAGGAGCTTGTTTTTTTTTATTTTTGATATGATACAATAAAGCAAACGTTTGCATGTTGTGTGCAGAATGATGTCAATTGGATACTAACTTGCTTTTTTTCATGAAAAGGAGAAACTGACTTTTGAAATTAATAAGGAAATTAGTGACAGGGCTGATGATTCTTCTTGTAGCTCTTGGGAGTAGTCCTTTGGAGGTGTTTGCGCTACCGAATAATGGTCTTACTGAGTGGCCAACGGGTGGTACTAACGGTGTTAAAACGGACTTGCCCCCACCACCTGCTGTGAATAATATCGTAGACCTAAGTTCAATGTTTAACTATCCAAAGTTGGATTACGGCGGATTGTCAGTACAGGATCAAAATAGAAAATATGAGTTAGATTCAATACGCTATTTGAAAGGTTATGTTACAAATGTTGATAGCTCTGTCGCAGTCATCACTCGTGATGCACCGTGGCAAGCTGGGGTAATGTGGAGCAAAGAGTCCAATAAGATTAACCTCGCTGAGCCATTTCAAATGGTATCTTATGTCTATTTAGGGATTCGTGGACAAGCAGAAAGGAATGCAGATGGAAATCGAGCTGGTGCTGATGGAATTACATTTACCATGCATAACGACAAAAAGCAACCTGTTGCTAGTGAGTCAGGAAGTACGACAAATACTGGTATAAATGCTTACGGTGCGCTTGGAAATGGTTTAGGGGTATACGGAAATAATTTCAGTGCCAATACCCTTTCAGAATACAACAACATGGCCTATATGACCAAGGGTGTTACCAATGGTATCGCATTAGAATTCGATACATTTTATAATGATGAAAAAAATTTGAATGGTAAACAGTTTACAGATACGGATCTCTGGCATTATATAGAATCGGGGGGTCTTCTAATAGAAGATGGTAAATCTGTTAGACAAGGGGCACCGAATACCAATTATGGGCACATAGCGATAAACTATCTTAACGATATACAATACAACCGTGCAAATGAAGACGTGACCACAGTAACACCACCAAGATATAAAAAATTTAGTAAATCCGTTTATGAATATAACTATATGATTAAGCATAATACCATGTTGGCTGTCGGATGGGACGGTGGTATTGAAAAAGACGGTGATATTGAAAGACTAGATTCCCAAAATGGTTGGCAAGTTTCGACATCAAATCCACCCAAAACGAAATTAGCTGACAATAAGTGGCACCGTTTAGAAGTGAAGTGGGAGCCTACCACTTCGACGACAGGAAAATTGACCTACAAAATTTACCGACAAGGTCACAATGGGAATCGTAATGTTCGTTCGATATATGATACATCAAATGATGGAACTAGTACCATTGATAAAATAGTGGATATCGATGTTAAAAAAGTATTTGATGTTCCTGATATAAATAATACAGTGTATTGGGGATTCTCAGGTTCAACTGGTTATTATCAGAACAACCAAGCTGTTCAGATGTTGCAATTGCCTGCTCCATATTATAAATCAGGGATTCGGAAAGTGGATCAAGACGGTAATCTTGTCAAAAAAGCTAAATTCCAACTTCAAGTTCTAAACGGAGGGACTTGGCAATCAGTCGTATTCCAAAAGGCAGTCGGATCAGAAACTCAGGACTACGTCTTAACAGGTGTTGATAATGGTCTAATAGGAGTCATTACTGATTTAGAGGAAACATCACCTACTTATGGAAAAGTAACTGCTACACAGTTACTTAAAGGAACCTATCGGTGGGTTGAAATTGAGGCTCCAGAAGGTTATCAGAAAAATAATGAATATTACCCAAGTGAGACTGGCGTTGTAGTTAATTATTCTGAGTCGCAAAAAGAAAATGCTTTTCAATACACAGCAATAAATACCAAACTCAGCCAAATAGAACTCTACAAGAAAGATAAGGACACTGGTGATCCGTTGAATGGCGTCAAGTTCACAATTTCTAAAGTGCTGAATGGCGTAACGTCATACCTGAAAGCTAAATCAGATAATTCTGATTTTGAGTGGACAAAGAATGAAAGCGAAGCAAAACAATTTGAAACGGGCATATCCTATTTTGTAAGAAATGGCAAAATAGTGGAAGAGGCTAAAAAAGATGGATATATTCGTATCGGCTATATTGAAAATGGTGCAGTTCTCAGATGGAAAGAGGTTTCAGTACCTGCGGGATATGATTCTTCTGGTACGTTGGAAGGTTCCTTTAGTACACCAGTACATAATAAGTATCTGTATCAAGCAACTCAAACCAACTCACGACTCTATCAAGTGAGTCTAGAGAAAAAAGCGAGCGACACCAATGCGGCATTGCCTGGAGCAGTCTTTTCCTTGGAACAATATGACGGTTCAGTATGGAAGGCAGTAGGTGATAACAAAACCACAGGTGAAGATGGTAAAATCACCATTTCAAATTTAAAGGCTGATACCTATTATCGTTGGAAGGAAGTTAAAGCGCCTGACGGGTATCAAATTTCACAAACATATTATCCAAACCAAGATGGATTTAAGGTGGTATATGATAGTACTTTAAAAGAAAAAATAGACCCAGGCACAAATAACTATATCTTTAATACTACAAGTGTGATAAATCCCCCTCGTGATTTTGAATTAACGCTTGAAAAGTTATCGTCTACCTTCCAAAAACCGCTAAAAGGTGTGGAATTTAAACTATATGATAGTGCAGGTGGGACTGACTTTTCAACTCTGACTCCGAAAGCTACCGTAACAACAGATGCTGACGGAAAAATTGTTTTGAATAAGGAACAGATTCAAGCAGATAAGACCTATTATCTAGTTGAAAGTCCAGTAGATGGTTTCATTCAATTAAAGGGTTACTTTACCATCAAGACTTCCAAAACCGATGGTTTCACAGACACGGCCGTCACCTATACGAAGGCTGGAACTGAAACCGATGCAAGTCCATTTAATTTTACGAGAAATGCTGATGACAAATACTCAGGACATTTGACAATCTACAATAAGCGGCGGGAATCAATCCTACCAACAACCGGTGGAAATGGTATTTTAGGCTATGTTGGTATTGGCTTGACGATGACCATCGTAGCTCTGCTATTTTTCATAGCGAGAAAACGTATCTTCAAATGGTTGATCATCCTTCTGGTAGCGACATCTGGTCTGGCTGGTTTGGCAGGGGGCACGCAAGTAGTGTCTGCTCAGGAACAGGAGCAGGTACAACTTGAAGTAAATCGTCTGGTTTATCAGCCGAGTGATAGGCAGTACAAGTCTGGAGTACCAGTTGCTGGTGCTAAACTTGAGGTTGTGGATGTGACCAAGAGCTTCTATGAACTCGTCAATCGTCAGAAATTAAGTCTGAAAGAGGCGCAGGAGGCAGTGAGTAAAAGCAACAAGATTGATGGACAATCGCTTGCTGTAGCAACTACGGATCGATCTGGTTTAGTTCGCTTCACGGTTTCGAAAACCAGTCAACAGCGCCCCACGGTTTATCTCATACGGGAATTGGTTACACCTGTAGCAGTGACGAAGATGGAAAATATGGTGGTTGTTCTACCTATATTGGATGAAAGTGGTAATGAAAAGTCACTCATATCTTTGTTTCCAAAGTCACATGGAATATTTACTTTTGATAAAACAATTGACGAGAAACAGTCTAGTTATAGCATTGGTAAGCCGATTCCCTATCGCTTATCAACAATCATTCCGCAAGACATGACGAATTTATCGTCCTATGAGATAGAAGATATCTACGATCAGGGCTTGCGATTTATTTCTGAAAGTTTGGAGATTTTTATTGACGGAGAAAAACAGTCAGATAGTATCAAAGCTGTAAGTCTGTCAGAAAATCAATTTAGAGTAGTGTTTGATGTAGCCAAATTGGCAGACTTTAGTGGGAAAAAACTTGAAGTAACCTATCAATTGGTTATTAAGGATGAGGCTGCAATTGACCAAGATTTGGTCAATAAGGCAACCCTTTATCCAGGAGATTTGACCCCGTTGGTCGATAGAGAAAATGTCCAAACAGGAGGTTTTCGATTCATCAAACGTGCAGCTGAGGGGAAACAAAATCCCTTAGCCAAGGCAACTTTTGTTATCAAAAATCCTACTGACGATACGGTCCTCACCTACAAGGAAGGAAAGTATCAATTCGAAAAGGTAGCTACAAATGCATCTGGGGTTGTTCGTTTAACTTCGGATGATGATGGCTATTTTGAGATAAGAGGATTGAGATATGGCGAGTATCTTGTCAGTGAGATACGAGCACCTTCTGGTTATGTCTTACAAGACAAACCAACTGCATTTACTGTTGGGGTTTCAACTTATTCCCAAGGTCCGGTCTTATCGATATTAAACGTCAAAAAACCGAAAATTCGATTGCCAGAAACGGGTACCGTTGCAACATCAACCGCATTTGTGGGATTGTTGATAATGGCTTCATCACTTGTGATGATTAGGAGAAGAAAAGATAACTAATTTAAGGAGAATAAAAATGAAGAAGATTAAAGTTTTTGCTTTACTAGCGACACTTTTTGTCGGTATCTTTAGCAATTTGTTTACCCCAGTCGTATCGGCTGAAGAACCGCCTGCAACTGCAAACGTAACAATTCATAAAGTTAAAGACTATAAAAACGATACCACTAAAGATAGAATCACGAATACTGGTATTGAGTTGAATTTGCAAGGTGTAAAATTCCTAGATGGTATCACATATAATGTCTATGATGTGACTGAAGCATACCACGCTAAGTACTACGAAGTTTACACAACAACAGATGCTAAAAAAGCTGATGATTTAGCTCGTGAGCATGTTCAAGGAACTGCGGGTCATGCTCCAACAGTTCCAGGCGCTACTCTTGTAGGTGAACCACAAGTAACAAAAAATGGCGGAGCTGCAACATTTACGTTACCTAAAAAATCTGGTGGTAAAGATGCAGTCTACGTCTTTGTAGAACAACCTAAAACTGGTATTACTGGGGCTGCAGATAACTTAGTACTTAGCTTCCCAGTATATCAATTAAATGGTGATGGAACATACACTGGCACAGAGTTGCCAACTATTCACTTGTATCCAAAAAACACAACCGAAACAATCATTCCAGTAAAAGAAATCATAGAACCAAATACAGATGGTGCTGAACCTGATGAACATATCAACTATAATGTTAATGTTGGTGAGGAAATTAAATTCAAATTATCAACAAAAATCCCTGCTAATATTGGCATTACAGAAGTTAATGGCGAAACACGATACTACAACACTTTTGGTTTAATCGATACACATGACACAACATTGACATTTAATCCAGCTGGGTATGAATTGAGAGTTACAAATGAAGCAAAAGAAACTGTTTCTACTCTTATTGAATCTAAAGAGAACGCACCTGCTCACTATACTATCGAAGTTGGTCAAGGTCAAGACACCTTCAAAGTGAAATTGACTCAAGCAGGTATTAACGAACTTGCTAAACAAAAACTACTAGGCGGTAAAACTCTTGAATTCACTTACACAATGAAATTGAATGCTGGTGCAAAAATAGACGAAGCAAATGTCAACCAAGTAACTGTTGAATATGGTCGTAATTTTGGTGATTTCAGTGACGTTGTGACAACACCAGGTAACGAAAAAGAAGTGTACACTGGTGGTTACCGTTTCATCAAGACTGACGTTAGCACAAACGAACCACTTAAAGGCGCAACCTTCGTTGTACGTGATGAAGATGCTCCTACTGCAAAATTCTTGAAGATTGATGACAAGAAAGAAATTTCATGGGTTACTTCTGATGCGGATGCAACTAAATTCTCAACTGAAGCTGACGGTATCGTTGACATCAAAGGTTTGACTTATGGTACTTACTATCTTGAAGAAACGAAAGCACCAACAGGCTATGTGAGATTGTCTAAACGTATTCCGTTCACTGTTGCATTTGAGTCATATAAGAATAAAACTACAACTCCACATAACGTTGCTAACACTCCTAAAGGTTTCCTTCCTTCAACTGGTGGTGCAGGTATCATCCTCTTTGTAGCTCTTGGTGCTGCTATGGTTGGTCTTGCAGGTGTTTACTTTACATCTCGTCGTAAAGATGCCTAATAATAATTAAATGAAAAGGGAGGTGAGAACATGGCTCGCACCAGAAAAAACGTCAAGCGAAAAATAATTGATACAATCATGGTATTGATTTTGGTTGCTGGTCTAGGCGTTCTCTCCTACCCATTTGTTCGGAACTCTTTAAATGACCTGATCAATCAACAGTTGATTCGTCATTATCAGGCAGAAGCCAATCAAAAAAGTAAAGAAGAGTACCAACAACAACTTGAAAAAATGGAGGAGATGAATAGGCAGTTTGCCTATCAAAATATCTCTCCAGGCTTTGATCCATTTTCGGAAGAAGCCAAAGAAATTGAGCAGACAAAGGTTATCTACGAAGATCATATCATCGGAGTAATTTCTATTCCTAAGATAGCGGTGCGCTTGCCTATTTTTGACCAGACGACAGAAGCTTTCCTTGCAAAGGGAGCTGCTTATCTAGAGGGGACATCATTTCCCATAGGAGGTGAGTCTACTCACTCGGTGATTTCTGGTCACCGTGGTCTGACGGAGGCAAAACTCTTTACAGATTTACCAGATTTGGAAAAGGGAGATCGCTTTTATATCGAGCTTGGGGAAGCTGAGATACATGCCTACCAAGTGGACGATATCAAAGTGGTAGAGCCGACAGATGTTAGTAGTTTGCAGATTGAGAAAGGGAAGGATTACATTACCCTTGTCACCTGTACACCTTATATGATTAACAGTCATCGCCTGCTCGTTCGTGGTCACCGGGTTCCTTATGTTCCAGAATTAATGGAAAGTGAAGTGAAGGAAGCAAAAGTTGACTACTACACCTTGATGCCGATAGTGATACTAGGATTAGTATTGTTCTTTATCCTCATAGTCATATTTAGAAAATTTAGAAGAAGCGGTAAATCTTCTCCTACACGTTCATAGCCCAAGACGGCGGACTCAAATTTTTTTATGACGAGAATGGATGATGACTTCACTTTGAGATAGGAATTCATTTCGATTGCTTGTCCTCGGTATACTTAATTTATTCTAAGAAAATCCCATAAAATAAAGTGGCTTTTCCGATAATGACAAATCGGTCCACTTTATTTTTTGAGTTCGAATGAAAACGGTTGCACAATTTCATTTGGTTTTGGGAAGACTGTAAAGTGCTTCCTAATTGTTGGAGATAAAAGAATGTTTAAAAAGGTGACGAATGAAAAAGAAACAGTTTGCAAGTAAAGTAACAAGGCTAACCATGTCAATGGTGCTTGGGGCGAGTATTATCGTTCCAAACATGCTTCCCCTGTATTCACAGACAGTCTCTGCAAATACTCAAAATACAGGTATTTTGTCAGCGAAAGATCGTGGGATTCTCTATGCCAATTCACGGACGGATTTTCGGGATGAAACCATCTATTTTTTGATTACAACTCGTTTTTATGATGGTGACTCAAACAATAATGCTCGCACGTCTGAAGACAAGAAGGCCAATAATCCTGAAAGTGATCCATCCTGGCGTGGTGACTTTGCCGGCTTAATTGAACAGTTAGACTACATTAAAGCATTGGGATTCACGGCTATTTGGATTACTCCTGTTGTCCAAAACAATTCTGGCTATGACTATCATGGTTACCATGCTTCTAATTTTAACGCGGTGGACTATCGGTACGAATCCAATGGAGTTGATTATCAAACTCTGATTGATGCCGTGCATGCCAAGGGGATGAAAATTATTCAGGACGTAGTTTTCAACCATACTTCCAATTTTGGTGAAGAAGGCCTGAACGAACTGGGTGGAGAAAGTCTGAAAACCCAAATTTCTAGCAATGATTATCCAACTCGCAACAAGGTAGTTATGAATGGTACAGGAGATCCTCTGAATATTTACCACCATAATGGGTTTGCGGGAGGTGGTGACTGGGATAACTATGAAGCTCAGCGGAAAACGATTGCGGATGACTGTTTTGATTTGGAAACGGAAAATCCGCTGGTCTACAATTACCTCATTGATGCCTATAAGAAATACATCAATATGGGTGTGGATGGCTTTCGTGTTGATACGGTGAAGCATTTATCTCGTTTGACCTTAAATACCACCTTCCTTCCTCAGTTACAAGGGGCAGCTGAAGCGAACGGGAACAATGATTTTTATATGTTCGGGGAGATTTGTACAAAAGGACACGATGTCTGGTACCGTGATGCTCCGCCGATTTCAACCTCTTTCTACACTTGGGATACGGATGCAAGTTATAAGGCAAGATGGAGCGATACCGATTTGGCGACCAATGAAAAGTTAGTCGAGTCTCACTATCTTGATCATATGAATACAGGGAATCAACCGACTTCTTCCAATGCGTTTTTGAATGGCAATGATTACCATGCAACAGATTATTCTCAAAAATCAGATCTCGGTGCGATTGATTTCCAAATGCACTGGTCCTTTAACAATGCCAACCAAGCCTTCAATACGGCAAAATCACAGGATCCTTATTTCAACGATGCGACCTGGAATGTGGTTTACGTGGATTCACACGATTATGGACCAGATAATTCTCAAACAGTACGTTACAATGGTGGTACAGATGCTTGGGCAGAAAATCTCTCATTGATGTTTTCATTCCGTGGGATTCCGACGCTTTACTATGGTAGTGAAGTAGAGTTTCAAGCTGGAAAACCAATAGATGTTGGGCCGAATGCGCCTTTGAGTGCAACAGGTCGTGCTTATTACGGGGATTACCTTGAAGGAAATGTCGATACGACTGACTTTACAGAGTTTGGAAATCTGAGTGGAAAAGTTGCTGAGACTTTACAGGCTCCTCTTTCTCAACATATCATTCGCCTCAATCGTCTCCGCCAAGCTATTCCTGCTCTTAGAAAAGGGCAATATTCTACTGATGGTATCTCAGGAAATATGGCTTTCAAGAGACGGTATACAGATGATAAGACAGATAGTTTTGCCTTGGTGGCTATTTCAGGCAATGCAACCTTCTCAGGAATCCCAAATGGTACCTATGTAGATGCTGTTACAGGCGATACAAAAGTGGTGTCAAATGGCACATTAACAGCTCAAGTTTCTGGTAAAGGAAACATGAAGGTCTATGTGTTAAATACAAGCAAGACACCTGCACCAGGCCGTGTCATTCCAAATGGTCAATATTTGACTGATGGTGGCGCAGTTGCACCGATTGATAATGGCCAAATTTCAGTTGTAGAACCTACAAACTTGGAAGTGAGCACGTCATCCGTTACCATCAAGGAAACAACTTCTACAAAAGTAACGGCTAAAGTAAGTCCTGTAGGAGCTTCTCCTATTGTAAAATGGACTTCAAAAAATCCAGATATTGCAACGGTTTCAAATGGTGAAATTACCGGTGTATCTGTAGGGAAAACGACAGTAACTGTAAAAACCACAAATGGCATTGAAAAAACGATTCAAGTGACGGTTGAAGAAAATCCAGACATTATCAAGCTGACTTCTATCACATTAAATAAGAAGAGTCTGACTCTATTGACCAAGGAATCGGAACAATTACAGGCTAAGGTTGAACCAGAAAATACCACTTATCCGGAGGTAGTTTGGGAAAGTTCGGATCCAACAGTGGCGAAGGTGGATGAGTCTGGAAAAGTGACTGCTCTGAAACCTGGTACAGCAACGATTACGGTGACAAGTCGGTATGGCAATCATAAGGCTCAATGTGAAGTAACCGTTGAGAAGAATACGAATGCAACAACCATTTACTTCAAAAATACGGCTAATTGGGCGATAGTAAATGCCTATGCATGGGATTCAACCAGCAATCCAATTCCGAAAAATGCAGCTTGGCCAGGTGAATCCATGGTTGCTTTAGGAGATGGAATCTATAGTATTGAATTGTCTCCTGAGACTAATTACGACAAAATTATTTTTAATAACGGTAGCCAACAAACCAAAGATTTGACAATTGATGTGGCAAAGACTCTCTATGATTTCGGTTCATCTTTATGGTCAACCTATGAGTCTGCTGACGTGAAGGCGGTAGAGGGCGTAACCTTGAATCAAGCAAGTTTAGAGCTTGATATTGATCAATCGGAACAATTAACAGCAACAGTTACACCAAGTGGTGCGACCAATAAACGATTGTTATGGACTTCTAGTCAGTCAGATATTGCGACTGTGTCACCGGATGGTCTTGTAAAAGCAATCAAGGCTGGAAAAACGGAAATAACTGTTACAACAGTGGATGGTTCACATGTGGCGACTTGTCAAGTGACGGTAAAGGAAGCGCCAGTGAAACCTGTTGTTCTTGGAGTGAAAGATCAATCTATGGATACAATTGACATCTCCAATACTGCAACATTGACATTGGAAGTGGCCAATGCGAAGACGGCTTCTTACAAGCTGGGAAATGGTCCTGCTGTCACATTCAGCAACGGACAAACCATTACAGTTGGTCAAAATTTGGCAGCAGGTAGCAGTGTGACATTGACATTGGCTGCAACATCATTGGATAACCACCAGTCCGTTACAAAAACCTATACCATCACGAAAAAAACGGTGGAGCTTCCAGAAGAGCCGAAAGAGGAGCCAATTACTCAAACGACAATCTATTTCGACAATCCAGACAATTGGACAGATGTCTATGCCTATATGTATGATGCCAAAGGCAACCACCTTCTTGGAGCATGGCCGGGTACTAAGATGACAAAAGAGGTATCAGGTGCATATGCTCTAAATGTACCTTCAACATACAGCACATTGGGTGTGAAAGTTTTATTCAGCAATAACAGGGGGGGCCAATACCCTCAATCTGTTGGTTTTGATTTTGTTGCAAAAGGAACCTATTCTAAGACTGGTTTGAAAGCGGCAGAAGAAGTTAGGGTTAAAGAGGAGGTTGTTACAGAATCCATTCCATTTGAAACGAAAACGGTGGAAAACCCTGAGGTGGACAAGGGTGTGACCAATACCCTTTCTGAAGGAAAAGCTGGTAGCAAAGAGATTACCTATAAAGTGACCTATAAAAATGGGGTTGAAGCTAGTCGTGAAAAAGTGAAGGAAGTGGTTGTAACGGAACCAACTCCAAAAGTTGTCGAAGTTGGAACCAAAGTGAGTGTAGATGAGGAAAAGATCGCTACACGTGTGTATTTCAGCAATCCTCAGAAATGGAACAAGGTCTATGCCTATGTTTATGACCAAAAAGGTCAACCTGTTGTTGGCACTTGGCCAGGGAAAGAGATGACCAAGGATGAGTATGGCTACTATATTGAATTGTCTGTTGATTTGGTGGGGGGAAGAATTATTTTCAATAATCCTGAGACTAAGGTACAATATCCTACGCAAAATCAAGCTGGCTTTACGATTGAGTTAGGACATTTGTATGATCAGACTGGGAACCATTATCCTGTCCTACCAGAGGAAGGATTTACCCGGATTCAGTTTGGAAATCCTGGTGGCTGGGATGCTGCCAATGTCTATGCATATTATGGAAATCCGATTCAAAGTCCCCTTGGGGCATGGCCTGGAAAACCAATGATAAAAGGAAATGATGGTCATTTCTTCATAGACTTACCAGAAGAATATGCAGAAAAGAATGTGAAAATTCTTTTCAATAAACCAAATAGCAATGTACAATTTCCATCTGCAGTTGGTTTTGATTTCAAATTGAATGGTCAATATCCGAAAGATGGATTGAAATAAAAATCATCTATGTAAAGAGGGAAGGTCACTCCCTCTTTTTTGATTTTATCAAATTTCGTAAAGGTTACTATTTGGTGACGGGTTGTTACCTAATTGACATAGACTTTCTACCCCTATGTCTTGAAAATGGTGCTATTTCAAGGTAAAATAGAGTGTTAGAAAGTCAAAGGTAAAGTATATGAAAATGATTGAAGAGTTTAAAAATAAAAAAGTATTAGTTTTGGGATTGGCAAAATCTGGTGAATCAGCTGCTCGTTTATTGGATAAATTGGGTGCGATTGTGACAGTGAATGATGGAAAACCATTTGATGAAAATCCGACGGCACAATCATTGTTAGAAGAAGGGATTCGTGTCATTTGTGGAAGTCATCCCTTGGATTTACTGGATGAAGATTTTGCGCTTGTTGTGAAAAATCCAGGTATTCGCTATGATAATCCGATGGTTGAAAAGGCTTTGCAAAAAGGAATTCCTGTGTGGACTGAGGTTGAATTGGCTTATTTGATTTCAGAGGCTCCAATTGTCGGCATTACTGGCTCTAATGGAAAAACAACTACAACCACTATGATTGCTGAAGTCTTAAATGCTGGACACAAACCTGCTAAATTATGTGGGAATATTGGCTATCCCGCTTCATCTGTGGCACAGACTGCAACAAAGGACGATACTTTGGTCATGGAGTTGTCTTCTTTCCAACTAATGGGAACAGAATCGTTCAGACCTCATATTGCAGTACTGACAAATTTGATTGCAAGCCATATTGATTACCATGGGACATTTGAAGACTATGTGGCTGCGAAATGGATGATTCAACGTCAAATGACAGAAGAGGATTTCATTGTCTTGAACGTCAATCAAGCTGAAATCAAAGAATTGGCTCTACATACCAAAGCCAATGTTGTGCCATTTTCAACCTTGGAAGAGGTGGATGGTGCATATTTAGCTGATGGAAAATTGTACTTCAAGGGTGAATATGTCATGGACGCAGATCAGCTGGGTGTCCCAGGAGCTCATAATATTGAAAATGCCTTGGCTACCATTGCAGTTGCCAAGATTTTGGGAGTAACGAATCAGGCGATTCAAGAGAGTTTGTCTGCATTTGGTGGTGTGAAACACCGCCTACAGTTTGTTGGTAAAATAAACAATGTGTCATTCTATAACGATAGCAAGTCTACCAATATATTAGCAACTCAAAAAGCTCTTTCAGGATTTGATAATCAAAAGGTAGTATTGATTGCGGGCGGTTTGGATCGTGGCAATGAATTTGATGATTTAGTACCAGATCTTGTAGGCTTGAAGAAGATGGTTATCTTAGGTCAGTCAGCACCACGTGTGCAACGGGCTGCTGAAAAAGCTGGTGTTGACTATATCACGGCTGATGAGATTGCGGATGCTACTCGTAAGGCCTTTAAAGTTGCTGAACCAGGGGATGTTGTCCTTTTGAGCCCTGCAAATGCAAGTTGGGATATGTATCCTAATTTTGAGGTACGTGGCGATGTATTCCTACAAACCTATGAGGAGTTAAGTAAATAAAATATGAAAAAAATTGTTTTTACAGGTGGAGGAACAGTTGGACACGTGACGCTCAATCTCCTTTTAATCCCTCGTTTCATCAAAGATGGTTGGGAAGTGCATTATATTGGGGATCGAAATGGGATTGAGTATGAGCAAATTAAAAATTCTGGCTTAGATGTCCAATTTCATTCCATCGCTACTGGGAAACTGCGTCGTTATTTCTCTTTCCAAAATGTGTTGGATGTATTCAAGGTTGGGTTTGGCATTCTTCAATCCATTGTGATTATTGCCAAAATTCGTCCTCAAGCCCTATTTTCAAAAGGTGGTTTTGTTTCTGTACCACCAGTAATCGCAGCAAACTTGTTAAGAGTACCGGTCTTTATTCACGAATCTGATTTGTCGATGGGACTAGCCAATAAAATTGCCTATAAGTTTGCGACGACAATGTATAGTACCTTTGAGCAACCATCAGAACTGACAAAAGTAAAACACGTTGGGGCAGTGACCAAGGTCGGGCAGCATACAGACAAGGTTACTCCAATCCAATTACCTGAAATCCTAAGCCATTTTGACAAACAATTGCCGACTTTGTTATTTGTTGGTGGTTCTGGTGGAGCCAAGGTATTTAATGATTTAATCAGTCAGCATGCTAAGACATTGACAGAAGGTTTCAATATTATTAACTTGACTGGCGATGCACGACTCAACCAACTGGATAAACATATCTATCGTGTAGATTATATTACGGAGCTTTATCAACCCTTGATGGATTTTGCGGATGTCGTGGTGACACGTGGTGGTTCCAATACCTTATTTGAATTGATTGCAATGAAAAAATTGCATCTCATCGTTCCACTCGGCCGTCAAGCAAGTCGTGGAGATCAGATTGAAAATGCTCTGTATGCGGAGAAAAAAGGTTACTCTCGACAAATTAGTGAGGAGCAATTTACAGTTGATACCTTGTTGTCTGAGGTGGAAGCTTTGCTAGAAAACAAAGACTTTTATATCCAAAATATGGAACAATCTACTGAAATACAGTCAGTTGATAGTTTTTATCGCTTATTAATGGAAGATATAGGAAGGTAGATGAGGTATGGATGAAAAAGACCCGAAAGAGTTGGTAGAAAATAAGAATTCAGAGCCATCTCTTGATTTAGAGTCCTCTGTTCCGACAATGGATGCCTCAGATGATGAAAAAAGTGCCTTCTTTGAACAATGGAAAGCACGGCATCAAGCTTATTTGGAGCAACATAATCAGCAAGATGAAGAAGTTTTTGTTCCTGTAGATGAACCGGAAAAGAAAAAAGATGGCTTCCTAAAACGCTGGGAAAAAAACAAGAAAACGAATGAAACACCAACTGAAATAATGGATGATGCATTAGAACAAGAGCCGGTGGCTTTAAAGAAAAAGGATCCACTTCCTAGAATGGCCCTTTTAAAAGCAATCCCAGTTTTGCTGGGTAGTTTGGTTCTGTTTTTGCTCTCGCTGTATTTTATCACACCATTTAGTAAGGACAAGATCATCTCCGTACAAGGGAATGAGCGGTTAACTGCCCAAGAAGTGGAACAGCTCAGTTTGATTTCGAATCAGGATTATATTGTTACGATAGCATTGAATGCAAAAAATTATGCTGAGAACATCAAAAAAGCGAGTCCTGAGATTTCTGAAGCAACCATAGCCTATCGTTTTCCAAATGCCTTTACTATTCACGTTAAAGAGTATAAGTTGATAGGTTATCTGGAAGAAAACAGTCAATATTATCGGATTCTTTCCAGTGGAGAAATAGCTAGCGAAGCAATCCCAGCAGATCAACTTCCTGAAACCTATCTTTTAGTAAAATTGACAGATAAGGCATCAATCAAATCGCTTGCGGAGCAACTGGCCAAGGTGGATGAAACAATTACTTCCAAGATTCAAGAAATCACTTTAACACCAAGCAAAGTTACAGCGGATTTATTGACTTTGACCATGACAGATGGCAATACGATTTTGGTTCCTTTAAGTGAAATTGATACCAAGTTGCCATACTATTCAAAAATTGTGTTGGATATTGTCGAACCGTCTGTCATAGATATGGAAGTAGGAATCTATAGATATGTCAAAACTAGTCAATAAAAATCTAGAAATTTTCTTAGAAAAAGCCATTCGAGACACTTTTTTTCTAGAAGATATGATATAATAAAAGATGACTAATTGCACTTTTTTTTGAAAATTGGAATTATGTTTGTTAAAGTTGAAAGTAAGAGAGGACGGATAGAATGGTAAAAAGCGGCTTTTTTACGGGTTTAGATATTGGTACAAGCTCCGTTAAAGTCTTGGTGGCTGAATATACAGATAATGAAATGAATGTGATCGGAGTTAGTAGCGTAAAAAGCGCTGGCGTTAAGGATGGCATTATTGTAAATATTGATGTAGCGGCAGGTGCGATTAAAAAAGCACTAGAACAAGCAGAAGAAAAATCAGGAATTCGTATTGATAGAGTAAATGTTGGTTTACCAGCAAATCTATTGCAAATTGAACCAACCCAAGGGATGATTCCTGTCACAACAGATTCTCAAGAAATTACAGATTTAGATGTTGAAAATGTAGTGAAGTCTGCTTTAACAAAGAGTATGACACCTGAGCGCGAAGTTATTTCCTTCATTCCAGAAGAGTTCGTTGTAGATGGTTTCCAAGGGATTAAAGATCCTCGTGGTATGATGGGGATTCGTTTGGAAATGCGTGGCATGCTTTATACTGGACCACGTACCATTCTTCATAACTTACGAAAAACAGTTGAACGTGCAGGTGTTCAGGTTGAGAACATTGTGATTTCACCACTTGCTCTTACACGCTCTGTTTTAAATGAAGGAGAACGTGAATTTGGTGCAACTGTGATTGACCTTGGTGGAGGTCAAACGACTGTAGCAGTTATGAGAAATCAAGAGTTGCACTATACGAATATTTACCAAGAAGGTGGAGACTACATCACTAAGGATATTTCTAAGGTATTGACAACGTCACAAAGTATTGCAGAAAACCTTAAATTCAACTACGGAATTGCATATCCGCAGAATGCAAGTGATAAGGAAAAATTCACTGTTGAGGTGATTGGAGAAAGCACACCTGTTGAAGTAACAGAACGTTATTTATCAGAAGTTATTTCAGCCCGTCTTCGTCAAATTTTTGATCGAGTAAGACAGGATTTGGAACGTACTCGTGCTCTTGATTTGCCAGGCGGTGTTGTCTTGGTTGGTGGCGGTGCCATTTTACCAGGTATCGCAGAATTGGCCCAAGAAGTATTGGGAGCTAATACAAAACTTTTTGTTCCAAATCAAATTGGTATCCGCAATCCTGCTTTTGCTAACGTGATTAGTTTTGTTGAATATGTTGGTGGTTTAGAAGAAGTTGAAAAGATTGCACAGCGCGCAGTAAATGGTGAAGCTGATTTGCGTCAAAAACCTATTGATTTTACTGTTTCTCGTCCTCGAGTTGTTCCAACTATTCAACCTGAGGTGACTATTCCTGTTGAGACCAACGAGGAAAATGAAAGATCTCTTCATGATTTTGAAGATGAGCATGATGAAACACAATCAGCGACAAGAAGCAATTTCACAGATCGTCTTCGTGGTTTGTTTGGTAGCATGTTTGAATAAGTATAGAAAAGGTGATAAAAACTATGGCATTTTCATTTGAAGCAGCAGCAAGTCATGGTGCTGTCATTAAAGTAATTGGTGTCGGCGGTGGCGGTGGTAACGCCATCAACCGTATGATTGAAGAAGGTGTGGCTGGTGTTGAATTTATCGCAGCCAACACAGACGTACAAGCATTGAGTAGCTCAAAGGCAGAAACAGTTATCCAATTGGGTCCTAAATTGACTCGTGGTTTGGGTGCTGGTGGTCAGCCTGAAGTTGGTCGCAAAGCAGCTGAAGAGAGTGAAGAAGCTTTGACCAATGTTCTTTCAGGAGCTGATATGGTCTTCATCACTGCTGGTATGGGCGGTGGATCTGGTACAGGCGCAGCTCCAGTGATTGCACGCATTGCAAAAAATTTGGGTGCTTTAACAGTTGCGGTTGTAACACGTCCATTTGGATTTGAAGGAAACAAGCGTGGCAACTTTGCGATTGAAGGAATTGAAGGTCTTCGTGAACAAGTAGATACACTCTTGATTATTTCAAACAACAACTTGCTTGAAATTGTTGATAAGAAAACTCCATTGTTGGAAGCCTTGAGTGAGGCTGACAACGTACTCCGTCAAGGTGTACAAGGGATTACCGATTTGATTACGAATCCTGGTTTGATCAACTTGGACTTCGCTGATGTGAAGACAGTGATGGAAAACAAAGGAAATGCTCTTATGGGTATTGGTATCGGTACGGGTGAAGATCGTGTTGTTGAAGCAGCTCGTAAAGCGATTTATTCACCACTTCTTGAAACAACAATTGATGGTGCTGAAGATGTCATTGTCAACGTAACTGGTGGTTACGATATGACGTTGACAGAAGCCGAAGAAGCTTCAGAGATTGTAAATCAAGCGGCTGGACAAGGTGTCAATATTTGGTTGGGAACATCAATCGATGAGTCAATGAAAGATGAAATCCGAGTAACTGTGGTTGCAACTGGTGTTCGTCAAGAACCAACAGAGCGTGCTAGCCGTTCACGTGTATCAGAGCATGTAGCACCTCGTCGCACTCAGCATTTTGATTTACCAACTAATCCTACGCCATCTGCTAGCCGTGGTGTGACTCAACCTGAGTCACCAAAAGCATCAGCATTTGGTGAATGGGATTTACGTCGTGAAAACTTAATCCGTTCTACAGAAGCAGAACCACAATCTGGTGTTTCCGTTGAAAAATTTACAATGGATGCGGATGAGGACGAATTAGATACACCGCCATTTTTCAGAAATCGTTAAAATGAATCTACAAAAAAATAGAGATGATGTGTTTGCTACTGTTGAACAAGCAGAGAAAAATGCAAATCGGCCTAGTCAATCAGTGAATGTCATAGCTGTCACAAAATATGTTGACAGCTCTATTGTTAGAGAATTGATTAAAACAGGCATTCATCATATTGGTGAAAATCGTGTTGATAAATTTTTAGACAAGTATCATGCCTTATCTGATCAAGAATTGACTTGGCATCTGATTGGTACACTTCAAAGAAGAAAAGTGAAAGATGTGATTAATTATGTCGATTACTTTCATGCTTTGGATTCAGTCAAATTAGCTGAGGAAATCAATAAACGTGTAGAAAAACCGATTAAATGCTTCTTACAATTGAATATTTCGGGTGAGCAAAGTAAGCATGGCTTCTCTGTTGATGAATTAGAGGAGATTATTCCTCAATTAATCCCTTTTGAGAAAGTGGAAGTTGTTGGTTTGATGACAATGGCACCTTTTGATGCTGATTCAGAAGAATTAAACAAAATTTTCTCAAAAATGAATGAGATACAGAAAACACTATCAGCGAGAAACATACCGCATATGCCATTTACTGAATTAAGTATGGGAATGAGCGGTGACTATGTACAGGCAATACAAAATGGGGCAACCTTTGTCCGTGTAGGCTCTGCATTTTTTACTGAATAGGGGATGAAGTAGGTATGGGAATTAAAGATACATTTAAAAATTTAGTTAACTATTTTGAAGTAGAAGATGCAAACGAGGTTGATGAACAGTACCAAGCAAATTCTACTGGTAATAAACGACCAGCAATGCATGCTGCTACAATAAAACCGAACAGCAGACCTGTTGAAAGACCAAGTCGTGGCGAATCACGAGGGGATGCAAACAGTGGATCAGAGTCGCGGTTGCAACGCTTACATGATCGTCAGAAAGAATTAATGTCTCATAGCGAACAAGGTGATTTGAAATCAACAATTGATATTAAGTTTCCAAAACGTTATGAAGATGCACCAGAAATGGTTAATCTCTTGTTGGATAATGCAAGTATTTTAATTGATTTCCAATACATGTCTGAACATCAGGCACGCCGTTGTTTGGATTATTTGGATGGGGCACGATCAGTTCTTTCTGGAAATTTAAAGAAAGTTTCAAATACAATGTGGCTGTTAACCCCTGTAAATGTAACGGTGCATATTGAGGAACTCCGTAACACAAATGTCGGTGCGAATCAAGATTCTCAATTTGATTTTGATATGAAGAGGTAAATTTTATGCAATTTTTGATTTTTCTTATTTTAAAAATTGTAGATATCTATTCGTATCTTTTATTGGCATATGCATTATTGAGCTGGTTTCCCAATCTCTATGCGACTCCATTGGGGCGTTTGATTCAGTGGGCTGTGGCACCTATATTAAAGCCCTTTAGACGGCTCAATCTACAGTTCATGGGCTTGGATTGGACAATTATGGTTGCAATGATTGCACTCAACATTGGAACACGGATACTGATTCGCATCCTGCTTTTGCTAGCTTAATCATGAAAAATGATAAACAAATAATGCAACATTTTGCCAAGGAAGAAAGGGAATTCGTTGAGAAAATAATGGATATGTGTCAGCAAGTTGAAGATACATATTCCTATAGATTAACGCACGTTCTACATCCCCGACAAGATGATATTGTATCTAAAATTGCGGATTACTATCAATTACAAACTTTGTCAAGTCGTGACTTCTTGCCAACTGAACATTCGAGAGTCATTATTGCTCCAAGTTACTATGAAATAGATACTCAGGATTTTAGGTTAACAGCTCTTGATTTATCTTTTTCAAGAAAGTTTCATACTCTTTCTCATTCTCAAGTATTAGGAACTTTTCTAAATCAATTGGGGATTAAAAGAGAATACTTGGGTGATATCATTGTCAATGAAGAACAGCTTTTGGTGTTTTTAGATGAAAAGTTTGGACAGATTGCTCAACAGTCTATCACCAAAATTGCTCGTGTTCCTGTCAAGGTACGAGAAGTTTCGTGGCTGTCAGTTCAATTATTGAACCAACAGGACTGGCATTCAAAGGATGTTCTTGTTTCCAGTTTGAGACTGGATAAGTTGGTTGCGGTTGCTTTTAATCTTTCACGCTCTACTGCGAATAAGTTGATAGAAGCAGGGCATGTAAAGTTGGATTATCTCCAATCCGATCAACCAAGTCGGACAGTTGAAATTGGGCAATTGATTAGTGTGAGAAAATACGGTAGAATTCGATTAAATGAGTTTTTAGGTTTTTCTAAGCAAGGAAAGATAAAATTAAAGATAGACATAGTAAAAACTTAGGAGGAACTATGGTACTAACATCACTAGAATTAAAAGATAAAACCTTCGGAACAAAATTCCGAGGTTATGATGCAAATGAAGTTGATGACTTTTTAGATATTGTAACGCGTGATTATGAAGAGTTAATTCGTAAAAATCACGAACAAGAGCTGGAATTGAAGAGTTTGCGTGAGCGATTAGCTTATTTTGATGAAATGAAAGAATCGTTAAGCAAATCCGTTCTATTGGCTCAAGATACTGCTGAAAAAGTGAAAAAAGCTGCGGAGGAGCAAGCAGCAAATATCATTAAACAAGCAGATTATGATGCGGCAACCTTATTGCATGAAGCGAAAGATAAGGCAAATGAAATTCTTCGTATTTCGACTGATAGTGCTAAAAAAGTAGCGGTTGAAACAGAAGAGTTGAAAAATAAAACACGTGTGTTCCATCAGCGCTTGAAATCAACAATCGAAAGTCAGTTGTCATTGGTAAACTCACCTGAGTGGGAGGATATTTTACGACCAACTGCATCTTACATTCAAACAAGCGATGAAGCCTTTAGAGAAGTATTGGTAAAAGTGCTTGATGAAAAAGCACCTGTGGAAGAGAATCACTTGGATTATACCTTACAACTTTCTGAAGAAGAAATTGCAGAATTGACACGTCAAGCAACAGCATTTGAAGAAAATGAAACAATTGCCTTGTCAATTGATGAAAAATAACTGAGAGCAAAGACACTATCAATAGAAATATTTTTAGCGAGTAGGAGACGGTGGAAGCCCTACAATCCCTTTCTTGCGATAATCCCTTTGCATGATTTTTCCTGAAAGAAGTAGGGAAAGACGTCGGTTCACGTTACGAATGCTTGAGGGATAGGGGAAACTCTATCTGAACTAAGGTGGTACCACGAACTTTCGTCCTTATTTGGCGGGAGTTTTTTTATTTTTTATGGTACGATTAGAACTGGTAAACAAAGATAATTTTGATCAGGTGCTAGATCTTGAAGTGGCACCTAAAGATCAGCGCAGAGTGGCGTCAGTTGAATATTCATTAGCTCAGGCATGGCTGTATCGAGATAGTGAAGACCTATTTCCATATGCTGTTAAATCTGGACAGCTAACAGTGGGATTTCTCTTGTTGTCCTATCAGCCCATGGAAAACAGTTATTATATCTGGCGCTTGCTCATTGATCAAGAAGTATAAAATCAGGGCTTTGGCAAGGAGGTCATTCGGCAAGTGTTACAACGAGCTAGGGATGATCAGCAGTGCCATAAGGTTACCGTAAATCATGTGATCGGTAATCATAAAATGCGGTACATCTTAGAAAAATTTGGCTTTCAGCCAGTCGGTTTACATGGTCAAGAAATAAAAATGGAATTAATTGTTAAATAAAGGAGTTATGATGAAACTAAAAGAAACCCTCAATTTGGGTAAAACAGCCTTTCCTATGCGCGCAGGTTTGCCAACACGCGAACCTGAATGGCAAAAAGCTTGGGATGAAGCAAACTTGTATGCGCGACGTCAAGAACTGAACGAAGGAAAACCATCCTTCCACCTACACGATGGTCCTCCCTACGCAAACGGAAATATCCACGTTGGGCATGCCTTAAATAAGGTTTCTAAAGATATCATTGTCCGTTCTAAATCGATGTCTGGTTTCCGAGCTCCTTACGTACCAGGTTGGGATACTCATGGTCTTCCAATTGAGCAAGTCTTGGCAAAACAAGGTGTTAAACGGAAAGAGATGGACTTGGTTGAATACCTTGAAATGTGTCGTGATTATGCCTTAAGTCAGGTAGATAAGCAACGTGATGACTTCAAGCGTCTGGGTATCTCTGCTGATTGGGAAAATCCATACATCACCTTGACGAAAGACTACGAAGCAGCTCAAATCCGTGTCTTCGGTGCTATGGCAGACAAGGGCTATATCTACCGCGGTGCTAAGCCTGTCTACTGGTCATGGTCATCTGAATCTGCCCTTGCTGAAGCAGAAATCGAATACCATGACATTGATTCAACATCCCTTTACTATGCTAACAAGGTCAAAGATGGCAAGGGGGTGCTGGATTCAGATAGCTATATCGTTGTTTGGACAACTACACCATTTACTGTTACAGCTTCACGTGGATTGACAATGGGTGCAGATATTGATTATGTACTTGTTCAGCCAGAAGGTTCTGACCGTAAGTATGTATTGGCAGAAGCCTTGGTTGATAGTTTGGCAGCCAAATTTGGTTGGGAATCCTTCGAAGTGATTTCAAAACACAAGGGTGCTGAGTTTGAATATATTGTCACAGAACACCCATGGGATACTGAAGTGGATGAATTGGTCATCTTGGGTGATCATGTAACGACAGATTCAGGTACTGGTATTGTCCATACGGCTCCTGGTTTTGGTGAAGATGACTATAATGTCGGAATCAAATACAATTTAGAGGTGGCCGTAACTGTAAACGAACGTGGCTTGATGATGGAAAATGCTGGTCCTGATTTTGAAGGGCAATTCTATGACAAGGTTGTTCCAACTGTAAAAGAAAAACTAGGAGACTTGCTTCTTGCTAGTGAAGTGATTAATCACTCTTATCCATTTGACTGGCGGACCAAGAAACCAATTATCTGGCGTGCAGTGCCACAGTGGTTTGCTTCTGTTTCTAAATTCCGTCAAGAAATTTTAGATCAAATCGAAGCAACAAACTTCATTCCAGGTTGGGGTAAAACACGTCTCTACAATATGATCCGTGACCGTGGTGACTGGGTCATCTCACGTCAGCGGGCTTGGGGTGTGCCACTTCCTATCTTCTATGCAGAAGATGGTACAGCAATCATGTCTAAGGAAGTGACGGACCACGTTGCTGCTCTCTTTGAAGAGCATGGTTCAATCATCTGGTGGAAATCAGAAGCTAAAAACCTTCTTCCAGCTGGATTTACTCATCCAGGTTCACCAAATGGCGAATTTACAAAAGAAACAGATATCATGGACGTATGGTTTGATTCTGGTTCATCTTGGAATGGTGTCATGAACGCTCGTGAAAACCTTGCCTATCCAGCAGACCTTTATCTTGAAGGATCTGACCAATACCGTGGCTGGTTTAACTCTTCCTTAATCACCTCTGTAGCAGTCAATGGTCATGCGCCATATAAAGCAGTATTATCACAAGGATTTGTCCTAGATGGTAAAGGCTTGAAGATGTCTAAATCCCTTGGTAATACGATTTTACCAAGTGATGTTGAAAAACAATTTGGTGCAGAAATTTTGCGTTTGTGGGTGACTTCAGTTGATACGTCAAATGATGTCCGTGTATCAATGGAAATTCTTGGACAAGTTTCTGAGACTTACAGGAAAATTCGTAACACCCTCCGCTTCTTGATTGCTAATACCTCTGATTTCAATCCAGCAAGCGATGCGGTAGCTTATGACGAGCTTCGTTCAGTTGACCAATACCTCTTGGTGAAATTCAACAAACTGGTAGCACAAATCCGTGATGCCTACGATAGCTATGATTTCATGACCATCTACAAGTCTGTGGTAAACTTTGTCACGCTTGACTTGTCAGCCTTCTACTTGGATTTTGCTAAGGACGTGGTCTACATTGATGGTGCGAAATCTTTGTCTCGCCGTCAGATGCAAACTGTTTTCTATGACATCTTGGTGAAAATTACCAAGCTCTTGACCCCAATCTTGCCACATACCGCAGAAGAAATCTGGTCATATTTGGAACACGAACCAGAAGAATTTGTACAATTGGCGGAAATGCCAGAGGTGGAAACCTTTGCGAATGATGCGCAGTTGTTGGCTGACTGGGAGAAGGTTATGGTCTTCCGTACTCAGGCACAAAAAGCCTTGGAAGAAGCGCGTAATGCAAAAGTGATTGGTAAGTCACTTGAAGCGCATTTGACAGCCTATGTCTCAGCTGAAACCAAGTCATTCTTGGAAGGCTTAAATGCTGACCTTGCTCAACTTTTGATTGTATCTGATTTGACAGTTACCTCCGAAGTTGCTCCTGCATCAGCGGTAGAAGTTGATGATCTTGCCTTTACTGTTGCTCGTGCAACTGGTGAAGTTTGTGATCGTTGCCGTCGCATTGATACTAGTGTTGTAGAGCGTAGCTATGGTGCAACAATCTGTGACCACTGTGCAAGCGTAGTAGAAGAAAACTTTGCGGAAGCAGTAGCTCAAGGTTTTGAAGCATAGTAAGCGCCCCATAACAAGGTATCTATCCAATCACTCCTTCCTCCAGTATACTGTTATAAAAAACAAACTGGAGGATTTTTTATGTCACAACCTATCGTCCCATTGACTCTTCCCAAATCGCGACGCTTTGAAAAGAAAAGCAGAAACGATATTCTGATGAAGATTCGTCTCGAAAAAGTAGAACTCACATTCTTTCACTC